>CAZUNT010000011.1:62381-64308 GCA_964622215.1 uncultured Caldilineaceae bacterium | reverse complement strand
TCAACGGTCAGCCGTCGACGGTCGTGGGGGTAAGACTGAGTAGTTACAAAAAGTCAACATATACATTGGTTGGCGCGATGGTGGTAAGTATTAGTGACAGGAGTTACTTGACCCTCATCACATAAGGCCTGTTAGTAACGCATGCCGTACCGGACGAGCACGAGTTCTGAGTTCTCCAGGGTACGGGCATCGAGGAGCCGCAGCGCCACCGGCGGGTGGTCCTCGAATATGGGTGTGCCGCCGCCCAGGAAGGCCGGGCCAATCATAAGATGCAGTTCGTCGACCAGGCCAACTGCGAGCAGGTCGTTCCACAGGGTGTGGCTGCCGAAGACGAGGATTTCCTGACCCGGTTGGCGTTTAAGTTCAGCGATCTGGGCGTGGGCATCGGCACGTTTAACGATGCGGGTGTTGGACCACGGGACCGTCTGCTCCGGGGTCAGGCTGTCGGAGATGACGACCTTATCGATAGCGGTGTTGCGCCGGGAGATCTCCCGCACAATGGGCCTGGCCTCGGCATCAGCGGCGACGGGCGGCCAGTAGCTTCTAAACCCCTCAAATGTTGTGCGTCCCAACAGCAGGGTGTCGGCGGCGCGGAGGCGTTCGGCGTTATACTCGTCGAAGGCCTCGTCGAAGGGGAGGGCCATGACATTTTTTCCAGGCCCCTCGTAGTAGCCATCCAGCGATATGATGTTACAGACAATAAGTTTGCGCATTATGTTTCCCCCTACATTGTAAGTTTTCGCCAATTGTTTATCAAAAGTGTTGAATATTTCCAGTATTTCCCACATGAGGTGGAGGAGTGCGGAATTCATTCCGCTTTTGACCGCCTGGCAGAATAAATTCTGCACTCCAGCAGCTTTACCCACGCTAAGTGGGAAATACTCAATATTTCAGGTAGCTGCTGCTGCCACTGCATCGGCGATGGCCTCGATAAAGACCGGGTCGCCGTTCATCGACTCGATCCGCTCCAACTGCAGGCCATGCTCCTGGGCCGCCTGTTTGGCCTCGATATCAATATCGTACAGGATTTCCACGTGATCGCACACAAAGCCAATGGACGCGACCAGGGCGTACTTGTAACCTGCCCTGGCCAGGTCAACCACCACATCCTCTAGCTGCGGGCCGAGCCAGGGTTCGCCGGTGTGGCCGGCGCTTTGGTAAGAGAACATCCAATCCACCCTGCCCAGCCGCTCGGCGACGAGGCGGGCGTTGGTTTTTAATTCGTCGTCGTAAGGGTCGCCCATTTGTTGCAGCCGGGCCGGCAGGCTGTGGGCGCTGAAAACCAGCTTGACCTGATCGCGTACTTCCGGGGCAAATTTTTCGAATCCAGCCCGGATGTGATTCTCCACCGCCTGTAAGAATTTGGGCTGGCGGTACCAGGAATTGACCATGCTGAACTTGATGGCCGTGCCGTGCATCTGCTGCGCTTCCTCGATTTTGGCTTCATACCGGCCAATACTCAACGAAGAGTAGTGGGGGGCCATGACAATCCCCACCGCTTCTTCGATCCCGTGCAGATACATCTGGCCAATGGCGTCTTTGATCCAGGGCGACCAGTGGCGCATGCCCACATAGATCGGCCAGTCGTAACCGCGCTGTTGTAATACTTCGCCGGTCTTTTTGGCTTGCTCATAAGTCAGCCGGGTCAGCGGCGAGCCGCCGATGAGTTCGTAGCGATGGCGAAACTCCTGGACAAATTCTTCGGACATCGGTCGGCCCCCCCGAATATCGGACAGATAACACACCATCCGGTCTACCGAATTAGGCGTGCCGTAGGCCATGATGAGGACTGCTTTTTTGGGCATAACGACTCCTTGTTATTTACGATTTCAGATTTACGATTTACGATTGGGATGATTATTTCCCGGCCTTAATCGTAAATCCAAAATCGTAAATTGGTTTATCTATGTGAATACTCGTGAACAAA
>CAZUNT010000011.1:0-62281 GCA_964622215.1 uncultured Caldilineaceae bacterium | reverse complement strand
AATCGTAAATCCAAAATCGTAAATTGGTTTATCTATGTGAATACTCGTGAACAAAATCAATCAAGGCGGCGACATGCTCCACTGGGGTGTGCTGCAAAATGCCGTGGCCCAGGTTGAAGATGTGGCCGGGTTTGCCTTTGACGCTCTCTAAAATCCGGGCCGCTTGCCGTTTGATTTCCGGGATAGGCGCGAAGAGCACCACCGGGTCCAGGTTGCCCTGCACCGCCACATCACCGCCCAACTGCTGCCAGGCCTCGGCCAGGTTTATCCGCCAATCCACGCCGACGACATTACCCCCGGCTTGCTTGAGCAGAGGCAGCATCCCGGACGTGCCGGTGCCGAAATGGATCAGAGGCACAGCCGGGCCGCTTTGGGCAATTTCGATAGCCCGCCGCGAGTAGGGCAGTACGTAAGTTTCGTAATCAATTGGGCTGAGCGCGCCCACCCAGCTATCGAACAGTTGCAGCGCCTGCGCTCCGGCCACCGCTTGCGCCCGCAGGAAATTCCCCACTACTGCCGCCAGCTTTTCCATCAAAGCGTGCCAGGCGTGGGGTTGGCTGTACATCAGGCTTTTGGTCGTGGTGTAGTTGCGCGAGGAGCCGCCTTCGATAGCGTAACTGGCCAGGGTGAACGGCGCGCCGGCAAAACCAATGAGGGGAACCCGGCCGTCCAATTCTGCTCTGACCAGCCGGATCGCCGCCAGGGTAAAGGCCAGTGTTTCCTCGGCCGGGCGCACGACCAGCGCCTCGATATCGGCGGCGGTGCGCAGATGGTTGTGAATGACCGGGCCATCCCCCTTGACAAATTCCAGCCGCAGCCCCATCCCCTCCAGCGGCGGCAGGATGTCGGCAAAGATGATGGCCGCGTCGAGGTTGAAGGCCCGCATCGGCTGGAGAGTCACCTTGGCGGCCAGCTCGGGGTTTTTGATCAGCTCCAGGATAGAGTAACGGTGACGCAGGGCGCGGTACTCGGCCATGTAACGTCCGGCCTGGCGCATGAGCCAGATCGGCGTGGCATCTACGGGTTCTCGGCGGCAGGCGCGGAGAAAGCGGTCAGCTTGGGACATGGGATTCCTTTTGATTTTTACAAATTAGAGTTTAAGCAGGGTTGGGCTACCTTATGCATCGGACGAGGTTATTATAACCGGATTTGGCCGGAGGGCCAACTGGTATTCCGAAATACGAGCCACAAAAGTGGTTGGAGTTGAGCGGTTGTTTAGAAATATCCGCTCCGCCGGAGGATGAGGACCAAGGCCAGGAGGATAGTTTCCCCCATCATTTCGGAAAATTTGAAGACCAGCCGGCCCTGTTTGAAAGGGTACTTTTTCAGGGGGAAAAACCAGGGCACCAGCCGGTCGCTGTCGGCCAGGAGATGGCCGAGGTAGCCCATGAACCAGGCATAGCCTGCCGCCCATCCCCACAGCAGCCCTACCAGCAGCGACACCCCGGCGAGGCTGAAAACATTGTGAGCGTAGTGCCGCCCGTTGGGCATAACATGCAGAATATAGCCGATGGTTTTATCAACCATGTCGGGAAACAGGCTGGCGGCGAGCAGAAAGAAAAGCGTCCGGCCCGGCTGCTGTCGAAAAGGCGGTAACCCATGTTGGGCCAGGGCAATGGCCAGGTGTCCGGGAATTTGCATGGGTTAGCTGTGGACGGCCTCCATCATCTGCTGGTAGCGGCGCTTGAAAAACGTCATAACTTGCTGAGTCACCGGCCCCACCTGGCCGCTGCCAACCGGCTGACCGTCAATCCGGGTAATCGGCATAACGTGCATGCTGGTGCTGCTGATGAAAACTTCTTCGTATAATGATAAATCTACCGGAACCGGCGCTTCTACTACGGGCTGGCCGGTTTCTTGCATGACGTGGATAATAATATCGCGGGTGATGCCGGAGAGAACCTGGGCTTCCGGCGGGGTCAGGAGCTGCCCTTGCCGCACCACAAACAGGTTGCTGCGAGCGCCTTCGGTCAGGCGGCCGTCGTGATACAGCAGGCCCTCCAAGGCCCCGGAGCGAGTCGCGGCGCGGCGGGCCAGATAGTTGGCCAAGGTGTTAAAGCTTTTACAGGCGGGCAGATGGCGCTGGCCTTCGTATAGCACGGCGCTGGCCCCGGTTTGGTAAAACTCGACCGGGTAACGAGGTGTGGGGTCGGCCTGCATAGCGACGGTGGGATGACCCCCCGCGTCGACCGCGCCAAATCCAAAAATTCGTAACGTCCAGGTAGCCTGCGGGTCAACCTGGCGCAGGCGCTCAAACCAGGCGGTCAGGGTGGGGATGTTTACCTCCAGGTCCATTTCCAGCATCCCCGCCGACTTAAGCAGGCGTCGCAGATGTTCTTCTAAACAAAATGGGCAGCCCCGGTCAACCTTGACCGTTTCATACACCCCAAAGCTGGAAAAAAGCGCTTTATCGAAAATTGAAATCTTGGCCTGGTCAAACGGCGCCAGTTTGCCGTTGACAATGGCGTAGTCGAAAATTTTCATTAATAACCCTCAAGTGAAACGTGAAGCGTGAAACGTGTTGCGTCTTGCATAACGCGTAAGACATAAAATTTGGATATTTCCCATTTAACGGGGAGGAGTGCGGAATTTATTCCGCTCCTTCCAAAAAAAGCAGACTGAAGTCTGCACTCCTTAAGTTTTACCCACGCTAAGTGGGAAATATCTTAGAATTTGCTACCTTGCTACCCTGCTACCTTCTCCCCCGAAAATACCGGCTCAGCATTTTATCCATCAGCCACGGCCAGAGGGTGCTGACGGTAACGAAGGTGCGGTCGAACAGGGTAATGAACACATCGCGCGGTTCGTGGCGAATGGTCCGGAGAATGGCGAGGGCTACTCGCTCCGGTGGCACCCCGCCGATACGCCCGCGCCCGCGGGTACTGCCGCCCAGCGAGTTGTCATTAAACCGGGTGGCGGTAACGCCGGGATAGACGGTGCTGACCCGAATGTTATCGGCCCTCACCTCAAGGCGTAGACTCTCGGCTATCTTTTCTAAGGCGGCCTTGCTGGCGCAGTACCCGGCAATACCCGGCATGGCCCGCTTGCCTACGGTGGAGGAGACGTTGATAATCAGCCCGCCGTCCGGGTTGGCTTTGAGATACGGCAGCGCGGCTTGAATCAGCGCCACCGGCCCAAAGTAGTTAACTTCCATCACCCGCCGGGACTCGGTTTCCTTCAAGTCGATGACCCAATCCCGCACTCCAATGGCTGCATTGTTGATGACGACATCAATTTTGCCAAAGGTGTCAGCCGTTTTATGGGCCAGCGCCGCTGCCTGGGCCATATCCCCCATATCGGTCGGAAAGGCTACGACATCATAACCGGCCTGGCCCAGTTCATAGGCCAGCGCCTGGAGCGACTCGGCGCTGCGGGCGGCCAGGGCCAGCTTGCACCCGGCTCGAGCCAGCACACAAGCCGTGACCCGGCCAATACCTTGAGTTGCGCCGGTGAGGATGACCACACGATGTTGGGGATTCATAGATACAATCGGACGGATGTCGAAAGTTCCCGATATTGTACGCTTAAGTGGGGCAGGCGCAAAAAGGCAGGCTTAATCCCCCCCCGACTTGCAGCTTAACAGAGGCTTCCCGGCCATTTTCGGCAGTTTGTATCACCGCCTTGGTAAAATCGGGGATGGTATGAGACGCTCCAACCTCGCGCAGGGCCGGGGCAGTTTCGGCAGGGCGGATACCGATGCAGGTAGCCCCCGCGGCGACAGCCGCTTTCACTCCGCTGACCGAATCTTCAAAAACCAGGCAACGCTCCGGTGCTTGGTCCAGGCGTTGCGCTGCCAGGAGGTAGCCTTCGGGGTCGGGCTTGCCCCGCCGGATATCGTTGACCGTCACCTGGGTGGTAAACAGGCCGTCCAGACCGAGCTGACTCGCCACGACCTCGACTTTCCAGCGGTCGCCGCTCGTCACCAGGGCCGTCGGGATGGAGAACTGCTTTAGATTCCGTAGCAGCGTCGTAACTCCCGGCACTTCGGTATAGGTCAAGTTGAGTTCGTAATCGTGCAGCCGGGTCATAATAGCCTGTCGCTGTGACGACGTAAACTGTGGAAACAGCTTATCAAAGGTATGTTCCGCCGGGCAGCCATAGATGTGCTGTTGAAAGTCGGCCTGGGTCAATTCGACTTGGTGCTCGGCGATAAGAGCCAGCCAAAATTCGGTAACAGAGTGATGGGTATCAATTACCACCCCATCCATATCGAACAGAATCGCGGTGTAGGACACAGTCTAGTGCTCCTCGGATAAAATAACAACAGGAGTGCAGACTGAAGTCTGCACTTCATCAAGACTTCTCTGCTTTGACCACAGTAGGAGTTGAAAAAGCAAGAAGAACGAACAGGATACCCAGGGCCAGGACCAGGTCGACCAAAATGGCCGTCATCACCACTTGCGGGCCGGTCGACTCAAACAATTGCCCAATCAGCCAGGGTAAACTCATCCCACCGGCGCTGGCGCCCACAAAAAACCAGCCCGTTACCTGGCCGGTAACGGTCATCCGGCGCTCGGCCAGAGAGAGCATGGTTGGGAAAATGGAGGCCATCGACAGGCCCATCCCCAGGGTTCCCAGCCAGACGGCCGCGAGTGAGCCGGGCCAGGCCAAAATCAAGCCGACACTGACTATGCAGCCTACCACATCACCCAACAATATATAACGAGGTCGCACGCGTGCGGCGATGGGGATGGCCAGCAGCCGGCCTACGGTCAACGCGCCCCAAAAAGCCGAAGTGAGGTAAGCGGCCACGGTTTCGGTGGCAATTTTTAACTCTACGGCATAGGTAAAAATCCAGCCGCCAAAGGCAACTTCTGACCCCACATATAAAAAGAAGAACAGCACGATTAAGGCTACCAGCCGGTGATTGACCTGGCCAACCGATCCATCCTTAGAAACCTTTTGGGCTACCGGGCTGGGCAGGCGCAACAGCCACAGCGCCGCAGGCACTACCAGCATGGCCAGTATCCAATAAGCCCAGGAAATAGTGCCACTGACTAATACAGCCTGGGCTATAATCAGCGGCGATAGAAACGCGCCGATACCAAAGAAAAAGTGCAGGCCATTCATGTACGGTCCCACTTGGTGGCGATGTACCCACACCAACAACGTGTTGCCTCCCACATCCACTCCGCCTTCGGCCAGACCCAAAATGAGCAACAACCCGACCAATATCCATAGGAGCGATACTGTCGGAATCAAGGCCAGGGCCAGAGCTACACCTATAATCATTAATCCCATCACTGGGTGGCTCGGCCGGCGGTCGTACAGGCGGCCGCCAAAGAAGGAGCCAAGCAAGTAACCCAGAGAACGGGCGGTGAACAGAAAACTGATTTCACGCAGGTGCGTGTGAGTATTTTCGGCCAGGCCGGGTAAGGTTGGTCCTAGCGAGGCGCTGGTCAGCCCCAGGGCGATAAAAGCCAGATAATAGGCGGCTGTTTTGGAGATACGTCCCCCTGTGTCCAAGGTGGACACAGATTTGGTGGAAGCGGTTAATTCAGACATTTAGATTCCTCCTAATGGATTTCTGTCGGGTGAAAATTGAGGGCTTGCTTCGCCGCCAGGCGGTTGGCTAACATAGTTACCAACGCGGCAAACAACAGGAGCAAGCCGACAATCCCGTAAGCATTTTGAATAGTAAGTTGTTCGGAGGACCAGCCCAGCACCAATGGGGCAATCCAGATAGCCAGACCCCCGGCAAAGGTAACCCGGGCGCTGGCCAGATCGGACTGCTGCGGCACAACGCTCAAGGCAACCGAGAGGGTGAGCGGAAACAGGTTGGCCACACCAAAACCGGCAATAAATAATCCAAGCAGATTCAGGGGGGCGAATCTGGCCAGCCAGAAGATGGGAAAGCCACCCAGGGTAATACCAATGGCGATCAACAGCAGGGTGGTGCTGGGTATCACCCGGGCCAGACGACTCCCGACGATCCGGCCTAGCAGCATTGCCCCAAAAAAGACACTCATCATGGTAGTGGCGTTGACCTGACCAAGGCCGACGACCTTTTCTAAAAAGTCTGCCCCCCAGAAAATAAGACACCACTCGACGGATACGCACAGGCAAATAACGGACCAGTAAGCCCAGAAAACACCCGGCAAACTTTGCCTTTTGGCGTTGGCGTGAATGGCGGCTGATGGGGTCGTTGGAATCGATTCGCGGCCAAAGTGAAATGCTAGCAGGGCCAGGCTGATTATAGCCAGGATAAAGGCGGCTCGCCAATCCAAACCGAAACGCTCAAAAGTCCCAATAAAAAACGGGGCCAAACTCGCACTCAGGCTGGCTCCAACATTTGATTCAGTCAAGGCAATAGCGCGTTGTTCGCCGTGCCGGTCGGCCAGGGTGGTTTGAATCATAGCCAGCAACAGCGTACCCCAAAAACCCATCAGGAACGCACTAAAAATGGTCAGGATAACCAGATTATTCACCGCCAGCAGGAGGGCGCCCAGGGCCATGCCGCTCCCTCCGGCCCAAAACACCCGGCGCCGCCCCCAGCGATAGGCCAAACGTTCGGTGGTTAAGCCGGCCACAATCATACCCAAGGCAAAGGCGCTGAGATGCAGGCCGGCCACCGTGTAACTGAGGTTTAATTCGGTCCGCAGAAATGGCATCAGCGGGCCAAGCGCCGCCTGCATGTAAGCATAATAGGCCAGCATAAAGTAAGCCAGCCAGGTAAAACGGTCACGGACAAAAGGAATGATATAAGTTGAAGCGGTTTTGGTTATCATCATGCTTGAACTCCTAGAGGATAAGTGGCAATTAAATTGACTCTGCCGGGAGACATATACCAATCGTTGACCACAAAATCAACCCGTTCTACTGCAGCAAGGCCAAAATCATGGTGACGTGCTGCGGCAAGGGTAGCCATAAAGCCGGGCAAATCGCGCAACTGTGAACGGAAGCGCATAAGTGTGATGTGGGCGGTCACAATTTTATAGCGCACATCCAGTCTATCGGCTAAACCGGCCGGCTGCAAAGCCTGCCGGATCGCCGTACGCAGGTTATTCAGATAGTTATCGTCGACATAACCTTGCGCCATCACCGAACTGGGGCTGGCGGTAATTCCCTTAAAGTGAAGAGTGAACCGCCGAAATTGGGGAAGTAAATTAAGAAAAATTGAGTGATAGGTAGCAATGGGAACCTGTGGCAGAGCAAACTCTGCCGAGGCCAGTATCAGAGTCATCATGGTGAGGTGAAACTGGCTCGGCTGATAAAAATACTGCTCCGGTTCCTGTGCTTTAAGAGAATCAAGCAAGCTGGAAAATTGCCCCCTTACTTCTGGTGTGAGCCGGGTGATAAGTGTAATACCACGCCTGAAGTCGGTTTCTGGATGGATTAAGTATGGATCGGTCTGGACTTGACCTGCGGTAAAGCTGGCCATAGCTTTACCCCATAAGTCATCATAAACCTGCTGAACTGGGTCACTAACAATGTGGGCTTGGGGTGAGAGTGTCATTGATTTTTATTCCAAGGGTTGACAAACAGCAAAATCGTGCTATATAATGCATAAACACGATTATAACCGCAGTTTCGTGCAATGTCAATATTACATTTTGCGTAACTCAGAAGAACGGAGCATTATGCTGACCGCCGAACGACAACAATATATATTGGCCGCCCTCCGGCGCGAGGGTAAGGTGATTGCCTCAGAATTAAGCGATGCGTTGGGGGTTTCGGAAGATACGATTCGGCGCGACCTGCGCAAGCTGGCCGAAGCTCGACTGCTGCAACGTGTTCACGGCGGCGCGTTGCCCAGTTCGCCTGCCGCTACCAGCTATGCCGCCCGCCAAACCCAGGCGACCGGGGCCAAGGCGGCTATTGCTCAGGCAGCAGTGCAATTGGTGCAAACGGGACAAGTTGTCATTTTAGATGGGGGGACAACGACGCTTCAAGTAGCCCAGCATCTACCTATCGATCTGCAAGTCACTATTGTCACCAACAGCCCACCCATTGCTGTAGCTCTGGCCGAGCACCCACGTGTCGAGGTGCTGCTGGTGGGGGGGCGGTTGGACAAGGATTCATTAGTTTCTATCGGAGCAGTAACCATTGAAGCCTTGCGCACCATCCGAGCCGATTTGTGCATGCTGGGCATTTGTAGCTTACATCCCGAAGTGGGTATTACCGTGCCGGATTTGGAAGAGTCATATGTGAAGCGGGCCATGATTGCCAGCGCCGCCGAAGTAGTTGCCCTCGCCTCAGCCGAAAAGCTAGGCACAGCAGCAACCTACACCGTTGGCCCACTGAGTGAGTTAACCCACCTCGTCACCGAACCTGGTGTACCCGCAGAGATATTGGAGCCTTACCGTGCTCTAGGTGTTACGGTTATTGTGGGTGAATAGAAAATCTACTTATCCCAACCCAACCACGCGCCGCAGGGCAACCAAGACCATTAACAGCAAACTGGTGAGAATGACCAGGCTAATGCCGATGAAGCGAAAGAAATCGTGTCGGTTTTGTTGTGTCTTTTCGCCGGCAAGATGGGAGGCCGAGGCAACAGGTCCAGCCTCTTGAGCCTTATTGTCGGTCAAAGTCGCGGCAGAGGCGACCTCGTCGGTTGGAGCAGGCTCAGATTCGAGGGCTTGTTGAGCAACTGTTGGAGGAGGCGCTAAGTTGGAAGCCGTCGGCTCGGGCGCGCTGGCCGTCCGGCTGACCGGCGCGGGTGAGGTCTCAACCTCAACCTCGACCGCGGCCGGCTGAACTAAAGGTTGACCTTTAGCAATTTCAATGCTGTGCTGGCCGCTGGGAGCAGTAAAAACAGTATAGGTATCATGGCCAACAATTTCGGCCTTAAACTCCACCGGCTGGCCGTCTATCGTCACCGCGTTGATGTGTTCGGAGCGCAGTTTGAGCACCTTGGCCCGCACCGGGTCGGCGGCGTTAGTGCCGTAATCAATGCGGGTGATATTCTGGTTCCAATCGTAACTGTAGGCGGCGTAGCGGTCGGTGGCAGCCTGGTAAACGCGGATGTAGCCATCATTTAGGCCCAGGCGAGGCTGTAAGGTCAAGCCGTTACCGTCTAACTCAACCCCAAAGAAACCTTCGATGATGGCACTGCCCATCGTCCCGGCGGCGGCGCTGTAATAATGACTGCCTTCGTGGCGGGAGTCGGTGGCTGAATGCCACTCCATAATATTGCCGGGATGCTTTTGCCAATCGTTGGCTACTTGCAGCAGGTGAACCTGGCCCGCCTCGGCAAAGCCATTAACAAATTCGGCTTTGATTTGTACGCCCCCCCACCAATCCCACACCCCGCCGTTTTGGTAGTTGCCGTAACCCATCCCCGAATAGTCAAAGAAGAGATTA
Organism: uncultured Caldilineaceae bacterium; assembly: GCA_964622215.1. Lineage (GTDB taxonomy): Bacteria > Chloroflexota > Anaerolineae > 4572-78 > J111 > DSQQ01. The sequence continues at coordinate 52,978 of CAZUNT010000011.1, read as the reverse complement.
GGCCATTGATTGGGGTAGAATGGATAGAGCGATAGACCGGGCTTGTTAACGCCTGCCTTGACCCGTGCCTCTTCTAGGCTGTGGAAAACAGTTTTATTTTGCTGCAAATCGGTCAACCCGGCATAAACGGCCAGGGCATTGGAAATGCTGACCATCATTGATTCGTCAAAGGGATGTTCCAGCGGGGTGATATGGGCGTGAGTCAGATAAAAGCCTTTATCGGCTTGCCAGAGCAGGCCGTTGGTTTGCTCTTTTAAAGCTTCGGCTTTGCTTTGCCATTCATCGGCCTGGGCGCTGTCGCCCACGGCGGCGTTCATCTCGGCCAATTCGCGGAGAGCCATGTGGGCCAGGGCCTGATCGTAAATCGAGGCCGTTTTGTGATCCCTGGTCGGATTAAAGTCGGTGTAACCGGGACCTTTTTCAAATTTGACATCCCCCCAATCGGTGGTGTGGCCGCGCCAGAGGAGTTGCAGGTTGGGATCGAGCCGGCGAGTGAAAAGCCAATCCGCTGCCCGGTTGAGGCGCTCGACGATGGTCAGGCCGTTGACTTGGCTTTGCAACCAGTCACCGTTGTGAGTAATGTTGTAGTAGAGATAGGCGGCATGAATAAGACTGGTTTCCTCGTCGGTGGTGACGGTTTGTTTGTTGCTGCGCCCATTGGGGGTAATGATGCCGCCAATGGCGCCTGCACCCGCTACCACGCCGAAGTCACCGTCCAGACTAACGGTGCTGTCGGTGTACTGCCGCCGGAGATAAGCTTCGACGGGTTCGCGCAGATACTCGTCGGGGTAGTAATATTGGGCAGTTTCCATACCCCAGGCGATGTCGCGGATATACATCTCGGCATAAACTTTGCCGGGCCGGAAGCCGTGGATAACCTCGTTGCCGGTTTCAAAAATGGCTGCCCCATGGGAGAAATTATGGGGGATGTAGCCGGAAGTCTCGCTCAGGTCTGGCAGACCGGGCAGCAGCCAGGTGGTTTCGGTTTTGTAAGACAGGTCGTCGGGTAGGGCGCGGTTGGCGTGGGTCTGTGACACAGAACTGACGGCGAGAGTCAACCCGATCAGCAGGCAAACAATAGCAAGGCCAATGAGATGATGAGGCGAAGGAATGAGAAGATGCCGCTTTTCTTTTGGATTTTCGCAGCTTTTCATGCGGCTGTATCTTTGTTCATAGTTGAGCCAAAGTTGCTCAAACAGCCAAGCGATGCCCACTAAGCATAACTAGTATACATAATAATAAACAAGTTGGCAAATGAGCAAAGATACCCTATATCTTGTAGCCAGTATTCCCCCTGCCCTATATTTCGTAGTTGTAAGACAAACTGAAGTCTGCACTCCATTACCTACTAAGGCCGCACTTGCCCGTTACCGAGCACCACCCACTTGTAAGTGGTCAATTCGCGCAGGCCCATTGGCCCGCGAGCATGTAGAGGTTGGGTGCTGACGGCGACTTCGGCCCCCAGGCCCAGTTGGCCGCCATCGTTAAAGCGGGTACTGGCGTTGACCATGACCGCTGCCGAGTTGACCTCGTTGACGAAACGCATAGCGGCGCTGTAATCTTCGGTAATAATCGCGTCGGTGTGATTGCTGCCATGGGTGTAAATGTGGTCAAGGGCCTCGTCCAGATCATCCACCACTTTGACGGCGGCAATGAGCGCCATAAACTCGGTATCAAAATCGTCAGGGCCGGCCGGTTTGACCGCCGGGTGATCTTCCAGAATGGCTAGGGCGCGTGGCTCGCAGCGAATTTCTACTTTGTGCTGGGCCCAGGCATCGGCGATGCGAGGCAAAATTTGGGGGGCGACGGTCTGGTGGACCAGCAAGGTATCCATCGCATTGCAAACCGAGGGACGCTGTACCTTGGCGTTGACGATGATGGGCACGACTTTGGTCAAATCGGCGGCAACATCCACGTAGACGTGACAGATACCAATACCTCCGGTAATGACCGGCACGGTGGCGTTTTCGATAGCAAATTGGTGCAATGCTGCGCCCCCCCGCGGAATAATCATATCAATCAGACCGTTGGCTCGCAGCATTTCTCTAATTACCTCACGGTTGGTCGACTCGATCAACTGGATGCTTTCGGCGGGCAGGCCGGCCGCAGTGCAGCCAGCGCGGACCGCTTCGGCCAAAGCTCTGTTCGAGTTCACTGCCTCTTTGCCCCCGCGCAAAATGGCTGCGTTGCCGCTTTTGAGGCAGAGAGCAGAAATATCAATGGTCACGTTAGGGCGGCTTTCATAAATGACCCCAATGACGCCAATTGGAATGCGCCGTTTGCTTGCTTGCAGACCGTTGGGCAGGCGGCGGCTCTCAAATTCCTCGCCAATCGGGTCGGGTAGGTTGACGATGGATTTAACATCGTTGGCGATGCTTTCTAGTCGAGTTGGGGTGAGCAGAAGACGATCCAGTAAGGGTTCGCTGAGACCGTTGGCCCGGCCGGCGTCAATATCTTTATCGTTAGCCTCTAAAATAGTCGGCTCTTGTTCCATAATCGTTTCGGCGATGATATTGAGCGCCTTGTTTTTGGTGGCCGTGTCCAATGTAGCCAGCACACGGGCCGCTTTTTTGGCCGCCTGTCCTTTGGTCAGGAGTTCGTTGTCCATACCTCAATTTTCCTTCGCGTGCATTAAACATCCATACATTATGGTTACGTTCTCGCCAGTGAAATTCAACCCGGCATATAGGTCCGTAACATCACCGCAGGGACATTGGCTTTAATTTCAAAATTGCCCAGCCTGGCTGGAAGCAGGGTAAAACGAATAGCCGGCAGTTCGAGCGACCCCTCAGCCCAGCTAATCTGTCCCCACCCGGACAAAATCCCCCAAATTTCAAAAGTGTGGCCCTCGCTGTTTCCTTTGAAAGAAGCTCCCGTTCCGGCAAAGGTTACTCTTTCTACATTGAAATAGGGGCAGGAAACCAGCAGTTCGCGGCGCAGACCCTGATGCTCCTCAAGCAACTGAGGGATGGCCCAGCTCGGTTCAATTTGATCAAAGTTGATGACCTCTAACGCTTTGTCGATGTGCAGCGGGCGCGGTTTGCCGTCGGCTCCTGGCCGATTCCAGTCATAAACACGGTAGGTGGTATCGGAGTTTTGCTGAATTTCAGCCAGCACAATGCCTTCCATAATGGCATGAACTGAACCGGTCGGAATAAAAATTGTATCGCCTGCTTTGATGGGCAGCCGGTGGAGGCATGGCTCAAGCTGGCCTGCTTCCAGGGCTTGACGGAATGATTCACGGGTAACGCCAGGTTTGAGGCCATAGATCAGGTAAGCGTCTGGTTCGGCCTGAAGGATGTACCACATTTCGGTTTTGCCGAGTTCGCCCTGCTCGTGAACGTTGGCATAATCGTCTTGGGGATGGACTTGCACTGATAAGGGCTGGTTGGCATCCAGCAGCTTAATCAGCAAGGGAAATTTGCCCCGGGCCAGCATCGCCTGTGATCGCCGCCCGACCAGATCTTCACCTAGCAGGGTCAGTACTTCGGGGAGCGTTTTTCCGGCCAGTGGGCCATTGACGACAGCCGTCGGCGAGGAGGGGTGGCCGGAGATTTCCCAGCTTTCGGCCACAATGCCGGGGGGAAGGGTGCGGCCTAGCTTTTCCAGATTGCGCCCGCCCCAAATGTAGTCGCGAAAAACAGGTTCAAAGATTAGGGGGTAGATATTTTTATCCATAGGCTTGTTTTTGAAATTCAAGAGGGCGGGTCAAACTCTGCTTCGATCAAACATGTCTGGGAACTTAATGGCCAGGGTCATATCACCCTGGGGTTTAATCTTTCCGGCCATAAACAGGTTAATTGGGCTAACCTCACCCCACGAGAGAGCCACGTAATCGCTGGCTTCCATCGTCAGGGTTAGGTTAGGAGCAGCCACCCGACCTTCAGTAATGGTAATGGCGCCGTTGGCGATTTTTAAGACCCGGTCACATGCGCCTTCACCGGTTAGCTCCAGTTGAATGGTGGCATTGATATTAGCCGCTTTCTCCGGTAAAAAAGCAGCAGGCATCTTTTCAAAGATTTCTTTAAGCTCAGCCGTGACACTCATAGGGTTCGTCTCCTTGGAACCAGGTAAATCCTCATTTCTCTGAGTATAACCGACCTGCTTGCTCCTGTCAATGCAAAACGTTAAGCGGTGGTTGACGAGATACCAGCAAAACAGTAGAATAAGCCTGATTTTTTACTATACCCTCAGGGGGAAAGATATGGAACTAAAATTAACAACCTGGTCTCAACAAACACCGCCGACTGAGGAAGAATTAGAAGCCTTGTTGGTAAAACAAGATCTTCGCGTCTATCGCTGGTCGAACCGGCCCGATGAGGTTTATGCGGGGCATACGCATGGGTATCACAAAGTGCTCTATGTCGTTGAAGGGAGCATTAAAATCGATTGCCCCGGTCTCCACAAAGTCTTCGCCTTAAACCCCGGCGACCGGCTCGACCTGCCCGCCGGAACCCGGCACAGCGCGATTGTAGGACCGCAGGGCGTCACCTGTTTGGAAGCGCATGTGTATTAACCAGTTACCACACTCTGAGTAGCTCTGACGCGAAGCGTGGCGAAGAGCGTATCGAAGGGTATGACGAGTTACAACCAATTGATAACCGGCAAAGGTGCGACCCATGGCCTCTGATCTACCGTTTAAGTATAACCTCACCATTCACGATTACCCGCTGGAGGAGCGTCCACGCGAGCGACTGAAATATTTTGGCCCGGCGGCGCTTTCCAATGCCGAATTGCTGGCGATTCTGTTGAGGACCGGCAGCAAGGGTGAAAATGTTGTTGTGCTTAGTACCCGCTTGTTGGCCGATTTTGGAGGTCTGGCGGGATTGATGAAGGCCAGCTTTAACGACCTGGCCGGCATCAAAGGAATAAGCACTGCCAAAGCGGCTCAACTGAAGGCCGCTATAGAACTGGGACGCCGGTTGCTCATCACCTCAGCCGATGCTCGTCCCCAGATTACCTCACCCCTTGATGCGGCCAATTTGCTGATGTTGGAAATGGGCTGTTTAGAGCAGGAAAATTTGCGCACCCTGCTACTGGACACCAAAAACAGAGTTATCTCCAGTCCCACCGTTTATATTGGCAATGTCAACTCCTCAATTATCCGGGTGTCGGAGGTTTTTCGGGATGCAGTCCGAGAAAATGCCACTGCTATGATCGTGGCTCACAATCATCCTTCGGGCGACCCCACCCCTTCGCCGGAAGATGTACAGGTGACGCGCTCGATTGTGGAAGCCGGTTCGCTTTTGGGTATCGAAGTGCTGGATCATCTAGTCATTGGTCATCAGCGCTTTGTCAGCTTAAAAGAGCGGGGCCTGGGCTTTGATCGTTTCTAAACTTGGCAAGGTCAAAGTTATTCTCAACCCCTGCAGCGGAGATTTGCCGGAACAGATTAAAGTGGCCCGGGTCGAGCAGGCGCTCCGGCAGGTTGGCCTGGATTATCACTTAGAGATAACCGGCCGGCAGGGGCATGGGATTGAATTGGCCCGGCAGGCTGCTCTGGAAGGCTGGCCTATCGTCGTCGCCGCCGGTGGGGATGGAACCGTCAACGAGATTGCTAATGGCTTGATGCAGGCTGCCGGTGAAGCCGAAGCAACTATTTTGGGTATTATCCCGCTGGGTACGGGTAATGATTTGGCGACGATGCTGCAACTACCCGACGACATAGCCATTGCCTGCCGGCGTCTGGCCACTGGCCAGACGCGACGAATGGATGTGGGCCAGGTCAACGACCGTTATTTTGTCAACAATTCGTCGGTGGGCCTGGAACCGGTGATCACTATAGCTTACGAGAAACTGCGCTGGTTTAGAGGTAGGTCTCGTTATATCTTGGCCACCCTGCAAAGCATTATGAGCGCAAAATCCTGGCTTATGCGCCTGACCTGGGATGATAATCTCTACGATGGCCCGGTTATCCTTGTTTCGGTTGGTAATAGCTGTCGTACCGGCGGCAACTTTTATATGACCCCCCACGCTGTAGTGGATGATGGCCTGCTCGATTTTGTCTACGCGGGCAACCTGAGCCGTTTGGAAATATTGCGGCTGTTGCCCCAAACCTTTAAAGGTACTCATCTTCGCCATCCCCAGGTGGTTTGCCATAAAACAACGGCGCTGTCTATCACTGCTTTTTCGCCCACCCCCATCCAGGCGGATGGCGAAATTATTGCCGAGAGGGCGACGGAAATTATTTATCGCATCTTCCCCGGCAAGCTGCGGGTAATTGTTTGATCGTGCTCCTTCCACGTTGGCTCATTAAACTGGGTTTTCACCTTCTCTACTACCAAATGGCCTGGACTTACGATGTTGTGGCCTGGTCGGCCTCCTTTGGCCAATGGGCCGCATGGCGGCGGTTGGCTTTATCCTTTTTGCGTCCCGGCTCCACCCTGGAATTGGCCTTTGGCACCGGCGCTTTCTTTATAGATTTAACCAAGGCGGGTTTTCATCCGCTCGGCGTTGACCTGTCGCCTTATATGGCTCGCCTGGCCAGCCGCCGGCTGCATCGCCGGAGCTTACCTCTGCTTTTGAGTCGAGCCAAAGCTCAAGCTCTACCCTTTCCCTCCAACCACTTTACTAATGTCGTGGCCACTTTTCCCACCGACTATATGCTGGAACCGGCCACCATGGCTGAAGTTCACCGAGTCTTAAAAAATGGCGGCCGGCTGGTGGTTGTCTTTGAGGGGCAGTTGCGCGGCCCCTGGCCTGTCCGGCCTTTTATTGACTGGCTTTACCAAATCACCGGGCAGCGTAGCTTGCCTCCGGCCAGGCCGCTGAAACTGCTCACGGCTGTCCACTTTGATGCCCGCTGGGAGATGGTCGAGCAAAACGGCGTATCCGCTCGACTTTTGATTGCCGACAAGAATAACATGTCATTGAGGCCGCAGAGCCTGCCCTGAATGAGGCCGCAGATCGAAGAATCCCCGTTTAGGACTATTGCCTCGCTTTTTTCTTGAACCTCTGGCTTATGGTATAATGCAGTTTCTTCTACTCAGGAGAGAAGCCAAGGAGTCATCCCGCGTCCGTGACACACCACCACTGTTGAAAATATCTTTCGGCGGTCGGCGGTCCGCTGTCAACGGCCTACTAGTGGAGTTTTAGTTTTGACTGATTTTGCCAATCCCTATCGCCCCGGTGAGCCGGTGGCCGATCCGGCTATGTTGTTTGGCCGCCAAAATGCCGCCGATTGGATTGAACTACAATTGGCCGACGATGTCCGCACCCTCATCTTAAGCGGATTACCCATGATCGGAAAAACCTCATTTATCCGCCACGTGGGCGCCCTCCAAAACCTGGCGGCTATCAATCTACGGGTAAGATTAGCAGCCCCGGAAAGCAACCGGCGTTCTCGCCAGGAAGGCCGCAATCAGGGGATCATCAACGAAGTTTTACAAGAAGTTGTCGATCAACTTGTTCCTCAGCTAGAGTCTTTTGACCTGATTCCCCTGTCACCCTTAGACCTATCCGCTCAACCGGCTTCTGCTCTCCGGCATTTATTTATTCAGGCTACTGAACGGCTGGGGTCCGAGCGATTGGTGCTCTATTTCGATGATCTACATCTCCTCCTGACCGGTGACAAAGCTCTGATTTCCGCATTTTTGACCAGCCTGATGCCCCTGCTGGACGAGTGCCCCCGGCTGCATCTGGTTCTTGTACTCAATCAGGATAAGCTCAAACAGATTAGCCACCCCTTGTTGGATGAGGCAGCCATTTTTAACTTGGGTCCCCTGACCGCCGACGCTTCCCTCAACATGATTACCACGCCGGTGAAAAACATTTTACGTTTTGACTACGGCGTCACCAAACGTATCGCTGAAGTTAACTCTCACCACCCTTATTACCTGAGCCTGTTTTGCCATACATTGCTCAACCGGCAGGCGTTTGATGGTTGGGTTAATCAAAGAGATTTTGATGCAGCTCTAACCGAACTCCTGGAGTTTCCCATCGAACCTTTCCGGCACATTTGGGATCAATCCACCTGGGTCGAACGGGCTGTCTTGGCCGGCCTCGCCGCTATGCAGGGCGCGCATGGCCCGGTGACTCGTGAAGAAGTCACCCGGTTCCTCCAAAAACAAGATAACACCGTTATGCCTGAAGTTGTCGTTGATGCCCTGGAATCCCTGGTTGAGCGGGGGGTCTTGGCTCCAATGGGGGCCGTGAGTTATCGTTTTCACGTCGAACTCCTACGCTTTTGGTTGCGCGAGCATACAAATCTGTTTGAGATCCTGGGAGAGATTGACTGGGGCCGCGCCGCGCTGCAACTCAAATCAACGGCTAAAGGTGAAAAAGCAACCCTTCCTCCGGTTGGCTCGGCCGGACGCCCGGCCAAAGACAAAGAGCCTCACCGCAGCCGTTTCTTGTGGCCGGCGATGCTGATGTTGCTTCTCCTGCTGTGTTTGCTGACCACCGGTGGTGTTTTAGCCTTTCAGTATTTAGACTTACCGCTGAGTTTTTTGCAGACCCCCACAGCGCCCCCACCGGTTTCTGCGGAAGATCAATCTGGAGCAGCGGCGACTCATCCTACCGCGACTCCGACCCCGCAACCAACCGCCACGGCTACGCCCACCCCGGCCTTGGTGGTGGCCCGGACTTTACCTTCGCTGACCTTTATGGCCCAAGATTTAGATCAGAGCTGGCGGATTTATGTGATGAACGCCGACGGTTCAGGCATTACTGTGCTCACTCCAGACGGAGAAGATGACACTGCCCCCGTCTGGTCGCCGGATGGCAGGAAGATTGCCTTTGTCTCTCAACGTGACGGTAACCGGGAAATTTATATTATGGATAGTGATTGCCTCAATCTCTTTAAAGGTTGTGGGGTGAATGCCGTCAATGTTACCCGCCATCTTGCTGATGATTGGACGCCTGCTTGGTCGCCGGATGGGAGCAAATTGCTATTCTCCTCTATTCGCGCCGGCAACTGGGAAATTTTTGTTTTGGATATGAGCTGCCTGACCGATCCCGAAACCTGCCCGGATAAGCTGACTCAACTCACCTCCGACGGCAATGGCAACATCTTGCCGGTCTGGTCGCCCGATGGCAGCCGTATCGCTTTCAGCACGAAGGCCCCCGGCAATTGGGACATTTTTACAATGGCCCCCAACGGCACAGACCTCCGTCAAGTTACTACCGACCCGGCCAACGATCTATCCCCTGCCTGGTCGCCTGACGGCAAGCAACTGGCTTTTGAAACCAACCGGGACGGCAATGTAGAAATTTACATCACCGGGGCTAATGGCGGCACAGACCGGAACATCTCGAACTTTTCTATGGCCAATGACCACGGTCCCTTCTGGTCGCCTGACGGGCAATTCTTGGTGTTTTACTCCAACCGCGAGGGCAACTGGGATATCTTTTCCACCACCCTTGACGGTCAAACCATAGCCAACCTGACCAACACGCCCACCCGCGACGAGCAAACCCCGGCCTGGCGACCCTGAAATTGGCCGGGTATGTATTATGGAATAAGAAATGACTCTTCTCAGGGGAATTTACACTGAAACACCCTTAAACACATCTGAAATACCAAAAGCTGCTCTTAATATCGAGAATAAATCTCGTAGTAATCCTCTTGGTTGGAATGGACAATTTTCCCCTCAACTAATCCAGGTGCTTTTGCATAGTTATACTGTACCAGGAGCATTTATATTCGATCCTTTTTTGGGTAGTGGGACCGTTCTTCTGGAGGCAGGTAGGGTTAACCTTGCCGCTGGCGGAACTGAAATTAATCCCGCAGCTGTAGCTCTCTCGCAAACTTACAAATTCATCAATGTTTCGATTGAAAAACGCCAACTCCATTTGGATAAGATTTCGCACCTACTCCAACGCGAGTTTTTTAACGAATTTCCACTGTTCCAGAATTTTGAGCAAAGCGAACCAGGACAGGGTGTTAGGACAATTAAAGAAAAACTTATGTGTTTACCATTAATGGTAGAGGATCGTTTACAATACCAACTGTTGGAAACCTTGATTGTACTCCTGGATTTTTTTAAACCGGGTTTATCAGCGGATAGAATTTTTACAACCTGGGATAAGTTGGTTCAGCATGTTATGCAACTGCCGTTCTCCGAACAACCCATTGAAGTCTATCACGCGGATGCACGTAAAACACCGCTTTCAGATCATTCAGTGGATGTAGTTGTTACATCTCCTCCCTATATCAACGTCTTTAACTACCATCAACAATATCGAGCTTCAATGGAGGCATTGAACTGGGATCTACTTAGAGTAGCAAAGTCGGAGATTGGTTCTAATAGAAAGCATCGAGGTAATAGGTTCTTAACGGTCATTCAGTATTGCCTGGATATCTCCCAGGTGCTCAATGAACTTCTGCGGGTATGTCGTTCCAATGCCAGGCTCATTTTTGTAGTGGGTAGAGAGTCCACAGTTTTAGGAACTGCATTTTTTAATGGCGAGATTGTCGCTGAAATTGCGCACAGGGCGTTGGGTTTTGACCTGCTTCTTAAACAGGAAAGAGTATTTGTTAATCGTTACGGGCAGAATATTTATGAAGATATTCTCCATTTCTCGCCACCTCCGTATAATAACATGGGGGTATATTTGGAAAGCGCCAGAGATGTAGCCCAAGATGTGCTAGAAGCTGCATATTTGATAGCCCCTGAAAAAGCCAAAGAGGATATAAAATCAGCTTTAATGAATATCGATACAGTTCAGCCATCGCCTCTGTTTAACCTGTTGGAAATTTAATCACTTGGTTAGGAAAGTCTTTCATGCCTACATTACCTACACCTCATGGGGATAAGCTAAGAGCACTGGTTCATAACAAAAAGCTTCCGCTAGAAGATCAAATCCGTATCGTCCAGACTATTGAGCGTTATGAGGAATGGTTACAGCAGTCAAAAGCAGTTCGAGGTACATACCAAGATACTGTCAGTAACTTGGTAGCCCTCTTGAATGCTTATTACAAGCGATATATTGAAGTAGACCTGATATTCGATAGCAGCAACGATTTTCCTTATAGGCAGAAAGGCCAATTAAAACTTGATAATACGATCATTGAGGAATTTCTACCCGTACTTGTTACGGTAGCGTTGACCCCTCAACTCGAAAAATATGAACTGTCCTTTGGACCAACTACTTGTTTTTCAAGTATTCGGTTTGAGTCAAGTATCAAAAAGCATATCCCAGGTGGAGGCATACAACTCAGAGAAAAAGACCATGATTTTGTAGTTGGGAGAAAACTATTTATTCGAACCTCCCACCAACCTGATTTTCAGGAAAGTGCTATGGTTGTAACTCATCTGGCCTACGTAGCCGCTGAGTGTAAAACAAATCTTGACAAAACGATGTTCCAGGAGGCAGCGGCGACAGCATTAGATGTAAAAACAGCAGTTCCCGGTGCAAAATACTATTTGCTGTGTGAATGGCTTGATATGACCCCGATTAGCACCACTACAACAGCTATCGATGAGATTATCATTTTACGGAGAGCAAGACGACTCCCATCTGACATTCGAGCACATTTCAACACTATCCAGGGTAGGCGACAGCATAGAACCACGTTTTTGCAACACTTGGAAGCTAACCCCCTCTCTGTGGAGACATTCTCAAGATTCTTGAACCATATCCTAAACCTCGTAAGCGATGAGACAGAGGGAGACATATTGACTCGAGGGTATTTCTAGCAAGAATAATTGCTATGAGTACAAAATGAGTTCAGTGAATCCCCGTAAATTTTTTGTCGTCGCCATCCTCCTCCTGGCCTTTGCCTTGCGCGTGGTTGCCATTGACCGCATCCCTCCCGGCCTGTCTCATGACGAAGCTTATAACGGCGTGACTGCTATGCAGGTGTTGGACGGCCAACGCCTCATTTTTTTTGAAATCAACAAGGGCATCGAGCCGCTGATTATCTACCTGGAAGCACTGGCTTTCTCCGCTTTTGGTATTGGTCCCGTGCCGATGCGCCTGATCAACGTCGTTTGTGGTATGCTGACGGTGGTCCTGGTTTATCCACTGGCGGCGCGATTGTTTAATCGCCGGGTAGCTCTGCTGGCGATGGCCGGACTGGCCGTTTCCTTTTGGGCCATTTTTACCAGCCGTCTGGCCCTGCGGGCGGTGATTCTGCCCCCCCTGCTTATGTTGACCCTCTACTTTCTCTCACGTAGCCTCATTCACAATTCACAATTCACAATTCACAATTCACAATTATTTATTTTGACCGGTCTTATCGCCGGTGCAACAATGTATACCTACCTCTCCAGCCGCTTCGTGCCTCTACTTATCATCGCCCTCTTTGGCTACCAACTTCTCCGGCGGCAGGTTACCAAATCCCATTGGCTGGGGCTGCTGCTCCTCTTGATCATCTGGGCGGCCGTTTTTGCTCCGCTAGCTAATTACTTTGTGCAATATAGCGCCAGTTTTACCGAACGTTCCAGCCAAGTCTCCACCTTACCCTACACCCTCAACGGCGACTTTGGCCCACTTTTTCGCCATACCCTACGTACTCTGGGCATGTTTACCTTTCACGGTGACGAAACCGACCGCTACAATCTCGACGGTAGGCCGGTGTTTGATTGGTTCAATGGACTGTTTTTTTATTTAGGATTAGGGATAACCCTACTGCGGTTACGTCGTTCCCCTCAGATCGCTGAGCCGGCCGTGTGGGTCTTGTTATGGTTTGTTATTATGCTTCTGCCCGGCTTTATCACCGACGACAGCCCCCACTTTCTACGCACCATCGGTGCAATGCCACCCGCCTACATCTTCTGGGCGCTTGGCGTGGAAAGTTGTAGGTTGCAGGTTGCAGGTTGCAGGTTGCAGGTTGCAGGTTTCACATCTCAAGCCTTACGTTTTATCCTTCCTTCTGCCCTCATCCTTATCTTTTTCTTACATAGCAGTTACGATTACTTCGTCCGCTGGGCTAATGCACCTGAGGCCCGCTATATCTATGGGGCAGACATCGCTGAAGTGGCTCGCTACGTCAATGCCACTCGTGACAAGGGCTTGGTCGCCATTTCAGGGGAGTATTATCGAGATTTAGACCCTTTTCGCTTCGCCCTACATTCACGTGGTGATCCCCCTTTTGTGATTTGGTTTGATGGCCGCCAGAGCCTGGCCTTCCCGCCGCCGGGGAGTGCTTTGTCCCCACGCTATGTTTTCCCTATCTCCGCCTCGCCGGCCGAAGCCTGGCAGCCGTTTTTATTATCCGAACCCATCGGGTCAGGCCAAGAATACGTACTTTATCGCCTGCCCGACGCCAAGACGCTACAACAAGCGCAGACAACTACTTTTCCCGCCGAGAATGGTTTGGGGATCAAGGTCAACAATGACCTGATTATCTCGGCTTATCGGGTGGTGGGGGCAGTTGTTAGCGGAGGCAAATTCCGGGTCCTGCTGGCTTGGCAGGCGTTACACGCTATGCCGCCAGGCACGGATTACACCTTCCTGGTACGCCTGAAAGACAACCAGGGTAACATTTGGGCTGAAGGCGATGGTAATGGCTACAGCCCCAGTGAGTGGCAGCCGGGAGTGCTAGGATTGCAACAGATTGTCATGCGTCTGCCGGGGGACCTGCCGCCTCGTACTTATCACCTGACTTTGGAAGTCGTCGACCGGCAGACGGGTCAATCATTGCCCACTGCTATGGGCGAAACAATGATTGCCCTTGGCTCTCTCCGGGGACAACTGGCCCAGACGCCGCGTATCCTTGATCCCGAAAAGCTGCCAAACCCCCTGCCGGTTAGCTCGGTGGCCGAACTGGGGAGTGGCGTGACTCTACGCGGCTACCAGGTTCATAACCCAGTCTTGTCTCATGGCGATATGCTCGCCTTGACCCTCCACTGGCAGGTTTGGCGGCAGCCCAGGCAAAACTATCGGCTGGAATTTACTTTGGTTAAAGGGAATGCCGACGCTAAGGCCGCAGCGATTTATCGTTGGCCTGCTCTTGAGCCAATAGGGGGCGAATGGCCTACCAATCAATGGCCGGCCGAGTACTGGGTCCAGGATCGCTTGGCTCTGCCTCTTGGCTCTGAAGTGCCTGCGGGTCAATTCAGGCTGTTGGTTAACTGGACGGACCTTGACTCAAGTGAACTGCCCCCCTCTTTTGACCTGGGTGTGATCCAGGTGACAGATTAAGGAGAGGGCTACCGCTTGTCTCTATTTAACTTGTCTTAGTCGTCAAACCAGTGATATAATAGTATTACCTACTTTAGGCATAAGCCTGACTGAAATTGGGAGCGGTTCAATGTCTACACTGGATGATGCCATTCAAGCCATCAGGATGGGTGACAAGGAAGAAGGTCGCCAAATATTGGAAGAGATGCTCGAAGCCGATGAGGGTAATGAGCAGGTTTGGTTGTGGTTAAGTACACTCGTTGACACCAATGAAGATCGCGAAGTCTGTTTAGAGAATGTGCTGGCCTTAAATCCCGATAATGCCATCGCTCAAAAAAGTTTGAACGATGTGCGATCAGGCCGTTTTAATGCCCACGAACTTATGAGCGCTGCTCTTGGTGAAATCGAGGAAGAAGAAGAGCCTGCCCCTGGTGGTACCTTTATTGACGAATTTCGCCGGGCTTCCGAAGAGGAAGAAGACGAAGATGAATTGGTCATGCCCAGCACTATGGCCAAATCAAAGGGGCAACAGAAGAAACAGGCCGCCAAGAAAAAAGAGGGAGGTGGTTTCAAGCTCAATCCCCGGCTCATCATCATGGCTGTGTTAGTTTTGCTGGTTATCTGCGGCTTGGCCGGTGCGGCGGTATATAATCTGTTTTTTAGCAGTGATGGTTCCTCTGGCGGGCCGACCGAACAAGTAACCCCGGCCGGCGGCGATAGTGGTGGTGGTGCGGTCCAACCTGTAGAAACACCTGCCCCCGTCGAAACGACGCCTGCCCCGCCGACCGATACACCTACTCCGACCAAGCCGCCGTTGTTGCTTCCAACACCTAAACCCACTGAACCGCCCACCCCTACTGCGACTCAGGTGGTTGCGCCAACGCCTTGATCCTTGAGCGTGTCTATTTTGCTTTAAACCGGCCGCTCCAGCGAGGGCCGGTTTTTTTATTATATCGAGGAGGACGATTGTCTACCTACTTGCCATCTCTTCTAGCTTGGGGTATACTCGCGGTTTGTTGTCTACATATGCGGTTTTGAGCCGCCCAACGGGAGAAATTCCCCATCTTCTTTTGACCCGATAGGTCGCTGGTAATAAGGAAGACTTGGTTTAGAGGCTCAGTAGAATAATTTTGAAATGAAATTAAAAGCACGTTTACTTCTCTTATTAATCCTCTTAAGCATTACGATGGTACTCTTGCCTTCACTTATTCCCGCAGCGCAAGACTCGCCGCCCGACGTTTGCCAATCGGGTGAAAACCTCTTGCCTAACTGTAACTTCGACGGTGGTACCAGCGGTTGGACGCCGTTTACCGAAGAGGGTTCGGCTCAGTTTTCTGTGCTGCAAGGTGGAGGTGGGTGTCACGCTCCGCTCTGTCCGGCGGGCTATATCGTCACCGAGAGCCATTTTGTCGGCGGTATCTATCAACAGGTCCCTGCCGGTAAAGGTAACACCTACTTTGCCAATATCGTCTGGCTAGCCTTTGACTCGTTCGCCAATGATAATTCAGTTAACAGTGTTGCCGGTGGGATTAGCCGTCGTATGGGCATTGACCCTTTTGGCGGCACCGACCCCGGTTCGTCCAACGTGATTTGGGGACCGGAAAATTGGCGCAACGATTGCAAGATTTGCGCCAACCAAGAAGTCACCGCCCAGGCTCAGGCCGATACCATCACCGTCTTTCTCAGGATTGATGATCGCTGGCGTTTGCGCGCCGCCGAAAAGGGTTTTTCCGTGCCGGCCAGTAAAGATCAATTTTGGCTTGACGACATCGGTTTAAAACTGGTGGAAGGCAGCGCCGCGCCTCCGTCCAGCCCTACCCCCCCCCCGCCTACGGATACACCTGTGCCTGAACCACCCACAACCACCCCTGTACCGGCCACTGAAGAACCCCAAGAGGAAATTATCACCTCACTGGCCGATGCATCCACGGAAATCGCCCAGGTCGAACCGTCGCTCGAAGCTGAACCGGTTTCGCCTGTTGCCACCCCCATACCGGTTAACATCATTGCGCCCCCACCGACCCTGACCCCCTCGGCCACACCCCCTCCCACCGCAACCCCCGAAGAGCGAGAACGTCCGCGCCCCACGCCGGCTCGTCCTCGCCGTCCCACCCCCATGCCGGAGGTGTCTTTGTTATCGGCGGGGATGTGGGGTATTGCCGGAACGACGATTTGTTTCGGCGGCGGTTTCCTCGTTTTGATGGGGGGAGTCCTGGCCGGCCTGGTCTGGCTCTACCGGCTGGGTTGGGGTAAGGTTGATGACGATGACGACGATTCTGATGAAGATGAAGAAATCGTTGTGGAAATTGTTGATAACGACAGGTAGCGGGATAAACCATATTCTAATTAAGGAAAAAGTACATGTCTCAAAATAACCTCCCTCCTAACTCGATTGAACCGATTTCAACCGTTTCCCTGCAATGCTTGCGCTGTCAAAACTCGTATCCCGCCGACGAGGTGCGCTACCTGTGCGACTGCGGCGGCCAACTGGATGTTTGGCACAATTTGGAAGCACTGCGGCCCATGCTCAACCGGGGCCTGTTTGATGGCCGGCTCAGCGGCGCGCCCGGTCCCCGCGTAGCTCCGACTACCAATTCTGGCGTTTGGCGTTATCGCGAACTTATTCTGCCGACCACGATTGATAATATTGTCTCTCGGCCTGAAGGCAATACCCCCCTATATGAACACCCCATGTTGTCGAAGTGGGTTGGCGTGACCAACTTTTTCTTAAAACACGAGGGCGAAAATCCTACCGGCTCCTTTAAAGACCGGGGCATGACCGTCGGCGTGACTCAGGCCAAAATTTTGGGGACTAAAGCCGTGGCCTGCGCCTCAACCGGCAACACCTCGGCTTCACTGGCGGCCTATGCCGCCCTGGCCGGCATCCCCGCCTTTATCTTTATCCCGGCGGGCAAAATTGCTACCGGTAAACTAGCTCAAGCTCTGGCCTATGGAGCGCAAACCCTGCAAGTTCAAGGCGATTTTGACGATGCTATGCGCCTGGTACGCCAGGTTTGTGACGATATGGGGGTTTATCTGCTCAACTCGCTCAACCCCTTCCGGCTGGAAGGCCAAAAATCTATTGTCTTTGAGTTACTGCAAGGTTTCCGCTGGCAGCCGCCCGATTGGATCGTCCTCCCGGCGGGTAACCTGGGCAATACCGCCGCCTTCGGCAAGGCGCTCTACGAGGCCCAGCAGCTGGGCCTGATCGATCGAGTACCGCGTATTGCGGCGGTGCAGGCGGCCGGGGCCAGCCCGTTTTATCAAAGCTACCTGGATAACTTTACCGAGCGCAAAACCATGAAGGCTGAGACTATCGCCACAGCCATTCGTATCGGCAACCCGGTTAGCTACGAGCGGGCGATTCGCACCCTGGGCTGGACCAACGGTTTGGTCACTGCCGTCAGCGACGACGAAATTATGGATGCCAAAGCGATGGTGGATAAAGCGGGCATCGGCTGTGAGCCGGCCTCAGCCGCCTCGGTCGCCGGGGTGCGCCAACTGGTTGCTAAAGGGGTTATTAGACCGGAGGAAACCGTCATCGGTATCCTGACCGGCCACCTGCTCAAGGACCCTACCGCTACGGTGGACTACCACACCGGCGTATGGCCCAATGCCCAGTTTGCTAACCCCCCTATCCAGGTTGAACCGGAACTGGTAGCGGTACGGCAAGTGATTGAGAAGCGGTTGTGATGAATATGTTTTGGAAAGTTTGGGGTAACGGAAAGGATGGTATCGAGATGAGTCGTACTGAGGAATCAACTCTCCTTAAGATTTCAGCCCGTGGCCTGAAATTATCAATTGATCAATTGCAGCAGGCTGGCCTTGCCCCTGGAGATCGTTTGGCCATCTTTGCTCCTGCGCCCGGTCATCTTTACCTGCACAAAGTTGATCCTTTATATGCTACGCCACTTTCTCATGAAGCTCTGAGCCAACTCATGCGTGAAGCTTTTGAGGAGAGCGGTTACAAAACTCGGGATCAGATTGTTCACTTGGTGCGGGAAGTTCGCCAAGAAATGGCTGATGAACGGTGAAGCGAGTGTTGCTCGATACAGACGTGTTTATTATCGGCTTCATTGATCTGTATAGCCCCGAAGCACGCCTGTTAAAAGCTATTGCCAAAACATCTGATATTGTTTTAGTGTTCTCAAATGACTTGGAAGAGCAGATTCGCCGCGTTGGGAAACGGGTACAGAATAAGGATTGGGTTGGTCAGCTCTTGAATCGAATCTGGCGTAATTATCGCCTGGAATACGTGTACATTTCTCCAGAGGAGATGAGTGACGTCGAGGCGATTAGCGATATTCCTAAAGAAGACATTGGTATTTATCTCACCGCCCTGCGGGGGCGGGCGGACTATTTTATCTCAGCTAATCACCAATTACTCCAAGAAGCAGCAGCCAAGCAGAAAAAGTTTGAGTGTCTCGACGCTGAAAGCTTCACGACGAAATTTCTATCATAGTCACATTTTGTTAAACAAGGAAATTCGATTTCACTCGCACAATGGAGAAATACTATCATGAATAAAATTCGCGTTGGCGTACTCGGCGCAACGGGGGCCGTGGGGCAGCGCTTTGCCCAATTATTAGCCAATCATCCCTATTTTGACTTAACGGTGTTGGCTGCCTCAGACCGCTCGGCGGGCAAAACTTACCGTGAGGCCGCCAATTGGGTTCTAACTCAGCCCATGCCGGAACGGCTGGCCGATATGATGGTGCAGGAGATGTCCACCGGCCTGGATTGCGCCCTGCTCTTTTCCGCCCTGCCGACGGCCTCGGCCAAAGAATGGGAAAGTAAACTTGCCGCCGCCGGTTACGGTCTTTTCAGCAATGCCGGCGTCCACCGCATGGACGACGACGTACCGTTGATCCTGCCCGAAGTAAACCCAGATCACCTGGGTTTACTAAATCGCCAGCGGGCCGAGCGAGGCTGGTCACGAGGTTTCATCGTCACCAACTCCAACTGCACCGCTATGCCGATGGTCATGGCGCTGGCCCCCCTGCGGCAGTTTGGTCTGAAGGCCGTCGTCGCCACTTCCCTCCAGGCGCTCTCCGGCGCAGGCTACCCCGGCGTGCCCAGCCTCGACGTCATCGACAATGTCATCCCCTTTATTGCTGAGAGCGAAGAGGTCAAGATGAACACCGAGTCCAACAAAATGCTGGGCCGGTTGAACGGCCAGGCGGTGGAGTCCGCCGGGATCGCCATCAGCGCCCATTGCAACCGTGTGCCGGTTAGCGACGGTCACCTGGTGACGGTCTCGGTCAGCTTCGAAAACAAACCGTCGCTGGGTGACATCCTGGCAGCCTGGCAAAGCTGGGAGCCGCTGCCCCAACAACTCAAACTGCCCTCGGCCCCGCAGCCGCCCCTGGTCATCCGCTCCGAGCCGAACCGGCCCCAGCCTCGCCTCGACCGGGATGCCGGCGGTGGGATGGCCACGACCATTGGGCGGCTACGCCCCTGCGAAGTGCTGGATGTACGTTTTGTCTGCCTGGCCCACAACACCATTCGCGGCGCGGCCGGGGGGTCGGTGTTAAACGCCGAATTGATGGCGGCGCAGGGCTTGTTAGAAACCTTCCAAGAAAGGGCGATAGCTCATGTATCCGCGTAAATGTTTGTCAGATTTTTTGGGCAACCGGGTCGCTTATCGCAGCCTGGTTCCGGCCGACCCGGCCCTGCCCCGGCTGGCCGACCTTCGATCAGAGGTTGGGGTTGAGGGTCAAAAAATACCGCGAAAAACCAGTTCGCCCTATGCGGCCGTGGTCTATCGCTTTTTGCAGGCGGCTCAATCTCAGCGAGGCCAGCCGCCTCTGGAGCGACTGCTCTTTGTCGGCGACACTCTGATGAACGACGGCACCGCCGCCAAAAATCTGAGTGAGTTTCTGCCGGTTCGCTGCTTTATCGGCGTGGATAAACTAAAGGAAGAGAAAAAAATCAGCACCGATGGCTACCTGATGAAAGCCAATCGTTGGCAAGCCCTGGCCGATTTTCTGGAGTGGGTCCAGGCGGAGGATTTCACCCTCGACTCGCGCACGGCTCTGATATTCGATTTGGATAAAACGACTCACGGCGCGCGTGGCCGCAATGACCACGCTATTGACCAGGCTCGTATCACCGCCGTGCGCCGTACAGTGGAAGAGGTGCTGGGTGAAACCTTCGACGAGGCAGCCTTTCGCAGTACCGTTTACGACCGGCTGAATAAGCCCGACTACCATGCCTTTACGGTCGATAACCAGGACTATAAAGCTTACATCAGCCTCATGGTCGCCGGTCATGTTTATACCCCGGAGTGCTTCTGGGCCGATTTGACCGAGGGCCGGTTGACCGATTTCCACCAGTTTGTGACCATCTGCGACGCTCACCAGGCTCAGATGAGCGCCGGGTTACAGGCTGCTCACCGGGAGGTTACCGGCAATATGGCTAAAGGCGATCCCACTCCGTTCAAGAGTTTTCGCTTCCGCGAGTACTATGCTACCGTCGAACTCATTGACGCTTTGCCTGATGATACTCTCATGGCCGATCTGCTGGCCCACGAAATCGTTTTGACCGGTGAAATAGCCCAGGCCGCCGAACGATTGGCCGCCCAGGGTGTGCTCACCTTTGGCTTGAGCGACAAACCTGACGAAGCCACCTTGCCTCCTCCTGAAGCCGCTGCCGGCGCCGTCCCCCTCCACCGGGTGGTGATGAAAGTGGTGGGAGGGCTTGGCTGACGTTATAAAACAAAAGTCGCCCGGTAGATAAACCGGGCGACTTTTGGAGTTGTCTCAGGTTGCTGACACACCTTATTGATCGAGAGCCTCAAGGTGTTGAATCATCAAATCCAATTTGCCCAGATAAAGCCGGTGGAGTTCATAGAACCGGGTGATACCGGTGGGAATTGACTGGTCAAATTCGATCAATTGGGCAGTGTCCAATTCTCGCTGATAAATATGTCTAAAGATGTGTCGAAAGGCGCGCAACTTATCGAAAAAGAGATAATCCTGAGCCGTCATAAAAGCTGGCCTTAGTCCCTCAATCTCTAAGCTCATTCTTTGTAAAAGATGTTTATGCCAGCTTGTTGGATCAAGATTATTTTCAAAAGTTTTGGATATTCTCAAAAAGTAACTCTCGATAACATTGTAAAGATTGACGATGGTATAGGCTAGAGCTACATAATCAAATTCATCGGGAACGATCTGGGCGAGTTTTTGTTGCATTAACTCATATTTATCATAGGCTCGGGTCAGATCTTCCGCATCAGACGTCAATTCAGCTTTGAGTATCCTCAGTGTTTCGACGCTTCTCATATAAAATTACTCCATCCTTCAAGATGAACTGGCAGAAGGTCTGGCTGACCGAAGTCAAATCTACTACATCTATGGTAAAGTCGCTGTCCAGCGCCGCTGCCACCAGTAGTAAAAATTTATCCGGTGAGCATTGCACAGCCAAATCTATATCAAAATCGGCTGACCTGGCAGCTTGTTTAGCTAGCGAACCGAACAGAACAACCTTTTGCAACGCCGGGTCTATCTCCAAAAACTGAGCTAGCAGCCTATCTATCTCACTTCTGGCAGTTTCGATTCGGCGTTCAATCTGCCCCTGCGTTCTCCGCTCTCTTTTCAACAGGTTGCGGGCAATATCATCATAGTTTATCATCGTTCTCTTCTTGATTATAGCCGAAACAATAAGCAGGTAACAATTTCGAATCGTCCTACCGTGAAATGCTCTCTGTCCTACCGTGTTTTCGTCTCTTCCTTAACCCACTCATCAATTTTTAATGAGTAAACTTGTGAAGCCGAGTCATCTCCCATCGAGATGCCATAAATGGTGTTGGCCGCTTCGATGGTCTGGCGGTTGTGAGTAATGACGATGAACTGGATGTCGTGGGCCAGGGCGCTCAAGGCGTCGCGGAAGCGGCCCACGTTGGCCTCGTCGAGCATGGCGTCTACCTCATCAAAAATCACAAAAGGCGTAGGGCTGATTTTGAGCAGAGCGAAGACCAGCGCCTGAGCGGTCAGCGAGCGTTCCCCGCCGGAGAGTAAGGCCAGGCTTTGCAGCCGCTTGCCCGGCGGCCGGGCGACGATGTCTACGCCCGTGTCAATCAGGTTGTCGGGATCGGTCAAAAGCAATTGAGCCTCACCGCCGCCAAAGAGTGCTCTGAAGTAACGCTGAAACTCTTGGGCTACCTGCTGAAAAGTGGCGGTGAAGGCCTCCTCCATGGTTCGATCCAGTTTGTCAATAATCTCCTTCAAATCGGCCGCTGCTGCTTCCAGGTCGGCCATCTGGCTGGTCAGAAAGTCGTACCGTTGGCGCAGTTCAGCGTACTCACGCGGTGCATCGGGGTTGATGTTGCCCAGCCGCCGCAGTTGGACCTTGAGACGGACTACATCTTCCTCTACGCCGGGCGGCAGTTCTTCCACTACCGGCAAATCTGAAACCAACGGGCGAATCGGCAGCACCGGCTGGCCGACTTGCTCATCTGACATTTCCAGGCTGACCAATCCCAGGTCATCTTGGATTTGGCGCTGCAAGTTATCTAGCTCATCCTGCCGCCGCGCTGCTTCCAGAGAGACGCGGTTATGTTCCGCCTCCAGGCGTTGCAGCCGCTGCCGTAGATGGCTTTCGGTTTGTTCCAACTTTGCTTGCCGGGCGGCCAGTTCGGCCAACTGTTGTTCGGTCGCCTCAATCTGGGTAGTGAATTGGGTTAATTGGCCGCTAAAGCCTTGGCCGCGGCTCTGCAAATCCTCCTGCTGTTTGAGCAGAAGCTCTCGTTCGGTGGCCAGGGTCTCGGCGCGAACCTGTTTGCTCTCGATTTGCCGCAGTAACTGCTGGTATCCCACTTGTTGGTTGGACAGTATTGCCTGCTGGCTGCGCTGCCGCCCCTGAATGGATGCCACCGTAGTTCTGGCCTGGCTCAACTCGGCCAGCAGTGTTTCTGCCGATAAGGCTTGGGCCTCCTCGGCCAACTGCCGGGCTGTAACTTCGGCAGCCTGTCGCTCTTGTTCCAGCCGGGCCATCTCCTGCCGGGTTTCGGCCTGGCGCTGGTCCAGTCGACCCAGTTCGGCTTCGGCTTTGGCCTGTAACTGCTGCTGCCACTCGATGGTGTTAGCCAGTTGCTCCAGCACGCGGCTCACTTTATCCATCGCAGCCTGCGTTTCCTGCCGGCGGAGAATTTTCTGCTGCTGCTCATTGGCCAGGACTTGAATTTGCTTTTTGACCACCGCAGCTTGCTCGTGAGTTTCGGCCAGTTGGCCGGACAACTGCTGGTAGGCTTGATTGACCTCGGCCAATTGCCCCGGCAGCTCTCGCCACTCGCGCTCGCGAGCCAGAAAGGTTCCCTCTTGGCCTCGGTTGCGTTTATCTCGCCCGCCGGTTACAGAGCCGCCGGAACGCATCAATTCACCCTCACGGGTGACAATCTGAAAGCCGCCTTGCAGCGCGGCAAAGGCACGCCGGGCAGCGGCCAAGTCTTCGACAATGAGGGTTCGGTTCAAGGTTAACTCGGCAATAGGACGCAGGCGCGGCTCAACCTTGACGAGTTCCGTGGCCAGCCCAATCACCCCAGGAGTGTGGGGTATGTCAAGCGCTGGGCCGGGGCGGATGGTATCGAGCGGCAGGAAAGTGGCCCGCCCGCTGCGATTCTCTTTGAGATAAGCAATGGCTGTTTCGGCGTTGGCAAAAGTTTCGACCACTACATCCTGCAATCGCCCCCCCAGGGCCGCCTCAAGGGCGATTTCCAAATCCGGCGACGTCTGTATCACCTGGCTGACCGGGCCGACGAGTCCACGCAGTTTGGCTTCCGGTTGCAGCACGGCTTTGACTCCCTCAAAATAGCCGGACATATCGCTGCGGAGTTTGCCTAGCAGGTCTTGTCTGGCTTTTAAGGTGTCTTCCTGGCGCTGCCAAGCCGCCATCTGCGCTTTGAGTTGCTCGGCAGCTTGGTCGAGCTGGCTTAACCGGTTGCGTTGCTGGGATTGTTGCACTTCCAACGCGGTCAAATCAGCCTCAAGATCGGCCCCTTGCGCCTTCAGTTGGGCTTGTTGAGTTTGTTGCCCCTGCTGTTCTTTGGTCAAACGGGAAATTTCCGCTTCACAATTTTGACGCTCGGCGATCAAGGCGGCGCGCCTCTCCTCGAACTGGTTCAACCGGGCCTGCCGCTCGGCCAGAGCAGTGGCCAGTTGGCGGGTTTGCTTTTCGGCAGCCGCTTGGCGTCCCAGGATGTTCTGGCGTTGGGCCTGGTGGGCGTCGAGTTGGTGCTGGGCGGCCCGAAGATCCTCCTCAGCCTGTCGCAATTCCTGGGTGATGGCTTGCAGCGCCGCCTCGGCCTCGGCGATCTGGAGTTTCTGAGCATCCAGGTTTTCGCTCAAGGGTTGCAGTTCGGCCAAGATTTCTGTCCGTTGAGCCTGGTACTGCTTAGCCCGCTCCTCGCTCACGGCCAACTCGCGCTGGATGGCCTCAGCCTGGCTGCGCAGCCGGTTGCTTTCGGTGTACCAGCTCCCCAGATTGGCCCGTTGTTCGGTTTGGCTGGCTCTCAGGCCGACGAGGTCGCGTTCTAACTCGGCAAATTGCTCCCGCTGGCCTTTGAGCAAAACCTCACTATCCCGCAGGTGGGTTTTGGCCTCCCGCAGGTGTTTTTGGCCTTCACCCCAACGGTAGCCATACCAGACTCGCAGCAGGCCGTCCAGGTGAGTCATCAGGCGGTTATATTCGTTGGTGCGCTGCGCCTGTCGTTCTCGGTGGACCATACGCGGCTCAATCTCTTTGACGATGTCGTTGATCCGCAGTAGGTTGGCCCGGGTGGCTTCCAGCTTGGCCAGCGTTTCGGCCCGTTTTTGGCGGTGGAAAGTGATACCGGCCGCCTCCTCAAACAGTTTGCGGCGCTCTTCGGCATGTAGGGAGAGGACGCGGTCGATGGTCCCCTGGCCGATAACAGTGTAGGTTTGCCGGCTCAGGCCACTTTTGGCCAGAAGCTCACTCACGTCTTTCAGCCGGACACGGCTGCCGTTGAGGAAATATTCATTCTCGCCGGAACGGTAGGCCCGGCGAGAGATGGTTACTTCGGAAAAGTCGAGGGGCAGCCACTTGTCGGCGTTGTCCAACACCAGCGTTACTGCGGCCAGGCCCAGCCGGGCGCGGCCATCAGAGCCGGAGAAAATCATATCCTCCGTTTTTTTACCGCGTAGATTGGTGTAGCTCTGCTCACCCAGCACCCAGCGCAGGGCGTCGGCCACATTGGATTTGCCGCTGCCGTTTGGCCCAACTACGGCGGTGATGCCATCGTCGAAGATGAACTCGACTTTGCTGGCAAAGGATTTGTAGCCTTGGATCTCAAGAGATTTTAGTCTCAATAACTAATCGTTCCTTTCGCGACCCAGCTTTACCACACTATAACATCAACTTGGCTAGCTGAAAAATAGGGTGAGGTTATCGGGGTCCTCTTTTGTCGAGGTATACCTTTCGGAAGAGGAAGTATTAGCTTTATTATAGAGAGATTCAGGGGCTGGCGTCAAGGGGAGTGAGGCGCAGGGGTGCACGAACGATCTGTTGGTGAACTACCTCGCTGGCCTTGAGGCGGAGCGTTGAAACGCCCCGCTGATAATGGAAACCCGTTAAAACGGGTTGAAATACAGCCGTCTAGTGCGTTTTGAACGCACTTTCTGTATCAGCCGATGATTTCAATCATCGGGCCAAAAACAGATCGTTCGTGCATCGGAGGTGCATGGTGTGTCCCCATTTTAGGAGTGCGGATTGCAATCAAAATGGTTCAATTATAGCTAAAGGACAGAACTTCAGTTTAACTTATCCACAGGGCGAGCTTGCCGAGATAGTGCTCGTTGAGGGCAAGCTGTGCCTCGATGGCCTTATCGAGCGGGAATGTCTGAGCGACGTGGACCTCAAACGGACCAGACTCAATCAGCAGGTTGAGTCTCCGGATAATCTCCGGGTCAGGCTCCCCGTTGTAGCCATTGAACCGAACGTCCCGGCGTGCTTGAGGTTCGGGCTGGATGCCGTTGGGATAAGCGATGCGCCCGCCCGAACGCACCCCTTGTAGGGCCTTCTCGGCCACCTCACCCCCGGCAGTGAGCAGCGCCGCATCGAGGCCTTGAGGTGCGAATTTACGGGCAGCGGCAAGCACATCGTCCTTGCGTCCATTTACCACAACATCGACACCCAACTGTTCAACCAGTGCGACGCCGTCTTCACCTGAGGCTACTGCGAACACACGGGCGCCCCTCCGCTTGGCAAGCTGTACTGCCAGGTGCCCTATGCCACCGCTGGCGCCAAAGACCATCACCGTCTCATCCCGCTTCAGGCCCAGTATATCGTCGAGACCGCGCAAGGCTGTTATGCCAACTCCCCCCATCGCGCCTGCCTGCTCGACTGTCAACTTGCCGGGGATAAACGAAGCGTAATCGGCGTTCACCACGGCGTACTCCGCGTAAAACCCACCCTTAGGGTTGAGGAAGCCGAGAGCGTACACCCGGTCACCCACCTTGAAGCGGTTGACCTGCTCGCCCACTTTGGCAATCGTCCCAGATCCTTCGGACCCGAGCACATAGGGAAATTTTGGCTTGCTCCCCAGCATTTCGGCATATCCCCCTTCGCGTTCAAAGGGGTCCCACTCACCCACCCCTGCCGATTCAACGGAGATCAGGACCTCACCCGGTTCGATCTCAGGCACAGGCAGCGTTCGCAGTACGAGCGTATCAGGGCCGCCGAATCGGTCGAGAGCAATGGCTTGCATCGTATTCTGCCTTTTTTGACCCATAATTTACCTACTTTGTAAAGTGATTCAAGGGTTTGGCTCGGCAAATTTACCGCCGCCCACCCGACATCGATCGCCAGCGGTCGGCCAGGCTCTGGGATTGAGTGGCCTGGCGTATCAAGGCTTTGGCCGAGGGTTTGGCCCAGGAAGGCATGGGGACGTCATAGTTAAAACCGGGCAGCGTTTTGCGCTCGATTTTATAACCCAGTAAATATTCAATCCGGTTAATCATAGCCTCGTCATCCGGCGTAACCAGGGTGATGGCATCCCCGTCGGCTTCGGCGCGGGCGGTGCGGCCAATCCGATGTACATAATCTTCGGGGTGCTCCGGCACGTCGTAGTTAATGACATGAGAAATGCCCTCCACGTCCAATCCCCGCGCCGCGATATTGGTAGCCACTAATACCTGATAGCGGCCGGCCCGAAAACCTTCCAGGGCAGCCAGGCGCTCCCGCTGGTTAAAGTCACCGTGCAGGCAAGTGACGGCAATGTGGGCCTGGCCCAGTTGGCGAGTCACAATATCGGCCTCTTGCTTGGTGGCGGTGAAGACGAGCATGCTGTTGACCTCCCTCTGCCGCAGCAGGGCGGTCAACAGCTGGGTTTTGAGATGCTTGGGGACAGGGTAGAGCGCCTGCCGGATGGCGGCGGGTGGTTGAGCCTGATTAAGCTCGATGCTGATAGGATCGTGTTGAAATTGATGAGCCAGGTTCAAAACCGAGGGGGCAATCGTAGCCGAGAAAAGCATCGTTTGCCGCTGAGTTGGCGTATGCTTGATAATTTCTTTCATATCGGGCAGAAAGCCCATATCCAGCATGCGGTCGGCCTCATCCAGAATCAGGATATTGACCTCGCGCAAATCCACATTGCGACGGCGCATGTGATCCATCAAGCGGCCCGGTGTGGCGATAACCACATCAACCCCGCGCCGTAACTTATCAGTTTGTTGTCTCATTTGAGCGCCGCCATAGACGCCAGCGACTCGCAGGGGGGTGTGGGCCGTCAGTTTTTTGGCCTCTGCGGTAATTTGAATGACCAACTCGCGGGTGGGGGCCAAAATGGCCAGGCGAGGATTTTTGCCCTTGCCTTCCGCTTGTCGCAAACGTTCCAAAGCGGGTAATAGAAAGGCGACCGTTTTGCCGGTGCCGGTGGGAGCGCAGCCGATAAGATCGCGTCCCTCCAGGGCAGGTGGAATAGCTTCTGCCTGGATAGGCGTTGCCTCTTCAAAGCCCATGTCGCTAATAGCTTTTTGCAGGCTCTCGCTTAAATTAAAATCAGTAAAATGCATAAAACTCCTTCTTTAAAAAAGACCGCCCCGATGAATCCCACCGGAGCGGCGTTGCAGACCAAACCAATGAACTTACCTAAGAGTTATACCAGTTAAGACTATTTGTGTCAAGGCAGGCAGGCTAAAATAAAGGATGAAGGATGAGGGCTGAAGGATGAAATTTTCTTCTTTTCATCCCTCATCCCTCCGCCCTCATCCTTTATTTCTACTCCCACAACTCGCGCAGGTTTTCCCAAATAATATAACCACTGCCAATCAGGGCGGCTACGACGATGATTTGCCAAAAGAAATCGTAGAGGAGGATGAGGGCGGTTACAAAGGCCAGCCCAATGGTTAGCGAAGTGACCAGTTGCGCTAACTGTCGCCGGAAACCGGCTTCGATCAAAATCATAAGTGACGCCAGTACAACCAGTCCCCAAATCCAATAGTCCTGGCCGAACAGGATCAAGGTGATGAAACTGATGAGGGTCAGGCCGATGCTCAAAGCGGCCCAGGTTTCGGCAAAACGGTTAAAGCGCAGCCGGGCATTGGAGGCAGGGCGGTGAGGGCGGTGCAGGTGCGCTCGCACCGAGCTACGTTGACCGGCCCGGAGTCGAGCCGCGTATAACCCCAGCGCTTCTAACAAGGCCTGATCGGAAGCTAACTGGGCGCGTAGTTGGTTCAGTTCCTCCGTTGCGGTTTTAATTTTCTCCTGGTGGGCCGCATAATGCTGGCGCAAATGAACCTGCCCGCGCATAGCATTAGCTTCCACACCCAACTTGACCAGTTCCTGGTTTTTGGTGGTAATGATTTCGTTTAGCCCGGTCTGCCGGGCTTCGACCTCCAGCCACTGTTCCAAAACGTGGCTAAGAGTCTGGTTGGGCGGCGGCAGTTTGTCCAGGCCAACCCAACCCAACGGGTCATACCAGGAGCGGCGCATGGTGCCGTCCCGGTTATAAACTGGCCCGGCCGGCGCGTTTTCCCGCGACAGCGGGTCGCGGGCATACAAGCCCCACAAACCACGATAGTGTAAGGCCCACTTCGGCAAGGGGTCTAACAACTGCGGATCCCCCCAGGCTTTTTCTTGGCCCGGCCCAATAGATAGACTATCGCCGCGAGCGTAGTCGACAAAAGGAACCCGGAAGATGTTGAACCCGGTGGGCAGTGCGGCCGGTTCCGGTTCATCCGGCAAACCATCTTGTCGTAGCAATCTTTGCCAGAAGAGCTTCGACTGATCCACTAACCGGACCAGGGGCCGTAGAAAGGGCAGTTCCAGCTCAGCCAGGTACTCGCCGGGGGCGAAATAACAGGCATGGGAACCTGCGCCCACGTAGACTACCGGATGGTCTCCTACCTTTTCCAGTTCCGGGTCATCCCACCGGCGGCGCAGGTCGTCGCCGGAATAGTCGTGCGAGGCATAGGCTGCCCACTCGGGCCGGAGATCCCCGGCGTCCTCATAAAGATAAACGCAGACCATCTCCCAATCGGCCTCATGGTCATTGCCCCCGGAAAAGCCGGAACGCCAGTTGTTAAACGGGTAAAAGAACCAATATTGCAGCGCTACCCAGTTGTTTTGCCGCACAACGCGGCCATAGTAGCAGTACGCTTCCTGCTCGGAGAGGATACGTTGGTAGGCCAGCGCCGCCGCCGCCGCCGTGTCGCCGGGGACACGACCCCGTGCAAACAGGGTGAGCGAAAAAAGTGCATCCATAAAACGAGAAAGGTAGCCTACCCTGGCCAACCGCCCCGGCCCGGCGCGAAATACATCGCGAGGGTCTCTTTTGGTAAAGCCCTGTTGTAAGGCGTAGGCAGCCAGTTCAGTCAGGTTGAGCGGCTCGATCAACTTCAAAAAGTAGACAGCCCCAAAATCGGCGGCGCGGGGTTCGGCTAATTTAGCCAGGCTTAGTTCGCCCTGGGAGACGAGACAAAGGGGCCGCTTGTTGGGGCGCTGTACCCATAAGCTACAATTGCGCACGTAAGACTCAACGTTCATGGGGAAAAATTGTTCCCCACGGGTGTAGCGCAGGATGGGTTCAAACCGCCGCAGTAAGGCGCAATCCAGGTTAGAAGAGCCGTTCATTCTTCCTCCTCTTCTTCCAGGACAGAGATTGGCTGAAAAGTGGCGTAGACCTCTGAGTAGTTGAGATAGATGACCATGAGGATGCTGTACCCCATAAGAAGGTAAACATAAGCAGGCTTATGGTCAAAATAAAGTATCAACGCCGTTACCAGGCATAATCCTTGCAGGAACATTGCCACCACCCAGGCTGTGCGCCACAAGCGCAGAAAACCTATTCCTGCCAGCAGCGCCAGGAGCCCCAGAGAGCCAAAAACAAGGCCCCTGATCAGGGTATTGACCGGCTCAGCCAGCAGCGTGGTCATCATCAGAGTGTACCTGATCCCCAATCCGTTGAAAAAAAATAGGCCAAAATCAAACAGTCCCACCGCTTGCAAAAACAATAACAAGGTCAGGATAGTTATGGGTCTGGGCCGGCCTCTATTTTCCTGAAAGTGCACTTTTGCACTCCTAAATTTACAACTTTTTTCTTTGAGCCTGCTCCAAATACTTCATCAGTTTGGCGACTGTCTTCCCCTCCATAGCAGAAAATTGGATCCCCACCTCTTGATACCCCATTTTGCGATGAAAATTCAATGAGGCGATATTAGGGGGGTCCGAGTAGACTTCGGCGGCGATAGCTACCCCCTTGTCTTGAGCAAATTGCTCAACTTCTTGGTATAACGCCGTCGCCACGCCGAAACCCCTAGCCCATGCGGACACGATTACCCGATCGATGTAAATAAAGTTGCGGTATCTTTCGGTATACCAGCGAAAGTAATCACTATCATAACCTGAGTTTTCACTTAAGACTACAATCACCCCAGCCGCTTGCCCATCCACGGCGGCTACTTTGGCTAAAATTGCATTTTCCACCAGCCAGTGGGCCTTTTGGCCGTCTAGTCCATTAACATCGGGTACGGCGGCGTTATTGATTTCGATAAGCGTATCAGGCTTGTCCAGGATACTGACCGTTAATTCCATTAATCTATGCCTCAGATAAAATTATACCAAATAAAAACTGCTTCCACACATGAGCCGGAAGCAGTTTTGGAAGCGACCCCTAATTTTGCTTATTCTTCTAATTTTACGGCTTATCAAGCATTTCGCGCACCTTGGATATCAGTATACTTGGCGAAAAAGGCTTGGGCAGAAACTCAACCTCAGTCGTAGGCAACCCGTGCCGGACCATCGTATCATCGGTGTAGCCGGACATGAAGAGTATCTTCATGTGTGGATGGAGTACTTTTAGCTGCTCGGCCATCTCTCGACCGCTCATCTGGGGCATGACCACATCCGTCACCAGCAAATCAATTGATCCCTGATGCTGCTCCGCCAGGGCTAGCGCCTCGCTGCCCTGGCGAGCCTCCAGGACGGTATAACTATTTTCTTGCAAAACCAGCCGCGTCAGGTCGCGGACCATCTCCTCGTCCTCGACCAGCAGAATGGTTTCACTGCCGCGACCGTTTACAAGTTGAGTTTGGGCAGCAGCCACATCTGCGGGGGCAGTTTCATAGATGGGTAGATAGATTTTGAAGGTAGTGCCCTGCCCCGGTTCACTCTCAACCCGGATGTCGCCCCCGCTCTGCTTGACGATGCCATAGACTATAGCCAGGCCCAGTCCGGTGCCTTTCCCCTCCCCCTTGGTGGTAAAGAATGGTTCAAAGAGGTGCGATTTAATCTCCATATCCATACCCTCGCCGGTATCGCTCACCATTAACAGGCTATAGGCGCCGGGTTGGAGGGCCAGGTCGAAGGGAATTTGCGTCTCGTCGAATACGACATTGGCCGTCTCTAAGGTCAACTGTCCGCCCTGGGGCATGGCGTCACGCGCGTTGACCGCCAGGTTCAGAATAATTTGCTCGATTTGCCCCGCGTCAACTTTGACCAACCTCGGCGCCGGGTCAAGCTGAATAACCAGGTTTATATCTTCACCAATCAAACGCCGCAGCATCTTCTCCGAGTCGGCCACGATTTCGTTGAGGTTTAACACCACCGGTTGGAGCATCTGCTGGCGGCTAAAGGCCAGCAGTTGGCGGACTAACCCGGCCGCTCGCTCCCCGGCCCGTTTGATTTGGGCGATATCTTCATAGAACGGAGCATCAGCCTCGAGGCGGTTTAGCAGCAAGTCGCTGTAACCAAGAATGACCACCAGGATATTATTAAAATCATGGGCCACACCGCCGGCCAGCCGGCCGATGCTCTCCATTTTTTGGGATTGGCGTAACTGTTCCTCCAGTTTTACCCTGGCTTTCTCAGCCCGCTTGCGTTCGGTGATGTCAGAGAAAGTTACCGCGAATTTGTTTTTTTCCGGGCAATAGGCGCTTCCCTCAAAATACTTTTGGTTGAAGGGTGAGTACATTTCATAATGGACAGATTTTCCTGTCATAGCAACCGGACCAAAAATTTCAAGCCAGTGTTTCAATTCCTCTGACGGTAATATCTCGCTGGCTTTTTTACCGATGACATCTTCCCTCCGTGTGTTCAGGAATAACTCATAAGCGTGGTTGATCTCAAGAGTGATATAATCCACGGCGTTGCCGTCGCTGTCATACATAATTTCATGCAGGGCACAGCCGCTTGACATCTCGGCAAAAAGGCGGTGGTACTTTTCTTCGCTCTGTCGTAATACTTCTTCCGCGCGCTTGTGTTCGGTGATGTCACGGGTGATGCTGGCGGCTATGACCCCTTTGGCGGTATGGATAGGAAAGGTAATGGCCTGTATAAAGCGCCTTGACCCATCGGCGGCTTGAAACTCCTGTTCTACCATTTGGTTCAGCCACGGCACAGCGCCGGTGTGGAGAAAATCTTCTATCCGGGTTTTGTTTTGTTCACGCGCACGCTCCGTTTTACCTTCATCTAAGGCTAACCCCGCCTGTACTTCCCAGATGGACCGCCCCACCACCTCGGCGCGTTTTAATCCGGTCAGTTGCTCCATACCTTGATTCCACTCGACAATTCGCCCTTGTTCGTCAAGCAGGTTGATGCCATCCACGGATTGCTCGATCAGGCGGCGGAATTTTTCTTCACTTTCACGCAAGGACTGCTCCATCTGCTGGCGGCCGGTGATATCGCGAGCGATGCCCAGGACGGCGCTGACTTCTCCCTCCTTGTCCCTCACCGGCGCCAGCAAGGTATTCAACCACACTTCTCCACGGAGCGTAGGAATTGAACTCTCGATGTAGCTCGGTTTGCCGGTCTCAAAAACCTTTTGAATGTGGCGTTGTTGTTGGCTGGCGATGGAGGGTGGAAAGAACTCGGCCCGCTTCCGCCCGATGAACTCCTGCGCTGACCGGCCTAAAATTTGGGCCGCGGCGGTGTTGACATACTGGATGGAGTCATCCGGGTTGATGATGAAGATAAAATCCTCGGCCGATTCCGCCAGCGTCCGGTAGCGCTCTTCGCTCTCCCGCAGTGCCTCTTC
Source organism: uncultured Caldilineaceae bacterium (assembly GCA_964622215.1). GTDB lineage: Bacteria > Chloroflexota > Anaerolineae > 4572-78 > J111 > DSQQ01. Next base: position 19,425 of record CAZUNT010000011.1, on the reverse strand, counting down.
CGCGCGCCGTCGTTTGGTTATGTCGCGAGTCACCGCCCCAATCAGATAACCCTGCTCAGTTTTGATGGGGAAGACCGTTTGTAGCAGAAACCGGCACTCTCCATTCGGTTCCAGCCTTTGGATTTCGATGGGGTGCTCAAAAATATAGGATTGGCCTGTCCGCAAGGCCTCCAGGGTTACTTGTTTGAGGCGCTCATAGCGGTCGGGTGTTTGCCTTTCCGGAGACAGCAATTCATACTGTACGTCCCAGCTTTTTCTGCCCATAACCTGGTCACGCCTCAAGCCGCTCATTTGTTCTTGGGCCCGGTTCCACTCAATGATCACACCTTGCTCGTCTATCAAGGTGAAGCCTTCGGAGGATTGCTGGACAAAGTTGCGAAATTTTTGCTCGTTCTGCCGCAGCGTTTCCTCCGCTCGCTTACGTTCGCTGATATCATGCATGCTGCCCAGGATATTATCGTTCGACAACATCCGCCCGCTGATTTCTACCGGCAGCCAGCGACCATCTTTGCAGCGCAGCCAGCGTTCATTAACCACCACTTTACCGGCGCGCAGCTCATCCAGGGGTAGTGGATTGTTAGCCAAATCGTCGGCGGGAATTAGCTCCCGCCAGGAGAGGCTCAATAACTCTTCACGCGAGTAGCCCAGCATAAAACACCCTTGTGGGTTGACCTCCAGGCAGCGCCCCTGCAGGGAGATGACAAAAATGCCATCGGCAGCCTGTTCAAAGAGCACTCGATACCACTCTTCCGAGATTTGCTGGGCCTTTGTTCCCATAGCTTGCTTCTTTGAGTTGTGGCTCATTTGGGTACCTGTAAAAACCTGCTGTGAACAGTCTCCGGCCAAGCTTTGTTCACTATCCTGAGATGGTCACAGGCGGTATGGAGTCAGTCCAATTTTTAGGAACAAGACCGCAGAGGTTTCAAAAACCTCTGCGGTCTAACCAAAATCTGGACACACCCTTCTTATGATTGCGTAAACGAGAGATGGTTCGTTCTATTTAGTTTGAATGAACTCGATCCTGACGTGGAGTGGCCTGACATTTGTTAACCTGCTGTCCTTTCCATATTATCAGAAATCTCTCTGTTTGTAAACAAAAATTCGGGTAATCCTTGACCAGAATTACCCGAATCAAAATACGCTATTTGGCTGAAGTGTTGCTTGGTTTACTGGCTCAACAACAACCGCACATACTGCGCCCGCTCGAAGGCAAAGGGATCGTCGCAGTTTATCTGGCTGACCTTGCCCCGGAAATCGTCAATGGTGGCGTAATCCTTTTCGGCCATCCAGGCTTCGATGTCGCGCAGCATGGTCGAGAGGTAGGGAATACCATATTTGAGCAGGGCCGAAGCAACTTGGACCACCTTAGCGCCGCCTAGTAGGGCCCGAATCGCATCCTGGCCGCTGTGGACGCCGCTGGTGATGGCCAGGTCGGCTTTAACCCGGCCATACAGCAGCGCAATCCAGCGCAGCGGTAATTTTAATTCCTGGGCGGTGCTATAAACCATCTCGTTATGTAGCGCCTCGGTCTCCACGTCGATGGTCGGTTGGAGGAAACGGTTGAACAGCACCAGGGCATCCACCCCGCGTTTATCCAACTCGGCGGCAACGTTTACGGCTGAGGTATAAAAGGGACTGAGTTTAACCGCTACCGGAATTTTGACCTCGGCTTTGACCCCGGCGACGATCTCATACAGTTCCTTTTCGATGTCGCTGCCCGATTTGCTAAGGTCGGTGGCTACGGCATAAACGTTGAGCTCCAGGCCATCCACGCCCGTCCCTGCTAATTGGCTGGCATACTTCACCCACGCGCCGGGCGAAACCGCGTTTAGGCTGGCAAAGAGAGGCATTTTTACCGCTTTGCGCGTTTTCTCCACCCACATCAAATGCTCGCTGGCTTCACCGTGAGAAATTCCGGGAAAAAACGAAGATGCTTCGGCGGAACTCCCGCTGCCTACAGCCAAATCGTCGGCAAAGCGGAGCTGCTCCAGTTGAATCTGCTCCTCAAATAGCGACCGGATGACCAGCGCCCCAGCGCCGACATCCTCGGCCATCTTCACCTGGTCAATCTGACTCGAGATGGGAGAGGCCGCCACAATGATTGGATTTTTGAGCTGAACGCCCATATAGGTTGTGGCTAAATTACTCATGTTGCCTCCTCTAAATAATAAGTGAAATATGATGCGTATTCTATTAAATTTACGCATCACCCCTTATATTTCATATCCAACAATTAGTGTGATTTTTGGTACTATCTTACCCTTATCTTCTCCCTGAGATAAGTGACATTTATCCTTAAATTGATGACAAATTACACTGTTTCGCCTTTCAGCCCGGTGTTATACTGGCTTTGGCTAAAATTTAGAAGGAGACAAAGGCGTGAGGTTTGAGGCGTGGGGCGTGAGGTGGTTGACGCCTCAGGCCTTAGGTCTCACGTCTTAGATTTAGGAGGAACTTATTTATATGACCGGCCAAAAAACAGAACGAAAAATAGTGACTATGGATGGCAATACCGCCGCGGCTCATGTGGCCCACGCGGTCAACGAGGTGATTGCCATCTATCCGATTACCCCCTCATCGGTAATGGGAGAAGAGGCCGACGAAAAATCGGCCAGAGGCGAAAAGAATATTTGGGGCACGGTACCTTCCGTGGTCGAGATGCAGTCCGAAGGTGGGGCAGCGGGAGCAGTTCACGGCGCCTTGACGACCGGCGCGTTGACCACCACCTTTACGGCTTCCCAGGGTTTGCTGCTGATGATCCCTAATATGTTCAAAATTGCCGGCGAGTTAACCCCAACTGTGTTTCATATCGCGGCTCGCTCGCTGGCGGCGCAGGCGCTCTCTATTTTTGGCGACCATTCCGACATCAACGCCGCCCGGACAACCGGCTTTGCCATGCTCTGCTCGGGTTGCCCCCAGGAAGTGATGGACTTCAGCCTGATTACCCAAGCGGCTACCCTGGAGTCCCGGGTGCCTTTCCTGCACTTCTTTGACGGCTTCCGCACTTCACACGAAATCCAAAAGGTCGAGGTTTTGACTCACGACGACATGCGGGCCATGATTGACGAGCGTTTCGTCCAGGCGCATCGCCGCCGTGCTCTCTCGCCCGACCGACCGGTGATGCGCGGCACCGCCCAAAACCCGGATGTCTACTTCCAGGGGCGGGAAACGGTCAATGTTTATTACCAGCAAACCCCGGCCGTGGTCCAGCAAGCTATGGACAAATTCGCCGAAGTGGTTGGCCGGCAATATCATCTCTTTGATTATGTGGGCGCGCCCGACGCCGAGCGAGTGGTCGTGGTGATGGGATCCGCTGCCGAAGCCATGCACGAAGTAGCCGATTACCTGATCGGACAAGGCGAAAAGGTGGGGGTGATTAAAGTCCGCCTGTACCTGCCTTTCGCCGCCGATGCCTTCCTTAAAACCCTGCCGGCGACGGTCAAAACCATCGGCGTGCTTGATCGAACCAAAGAACCCGGTGCATTGGGCGAACCGCTTTACCTGGATGTGCTGACTGCCCTGAGTGAAGCGATGGCCGACGGCAAGCTGACCGTGATGCCCAAAGTTGTGGGCGGGCGCTACGGCCTTGGCTCTAAAGAGTTTAACGCCGGGATGGCCAAAGCGGTCTTTGATAATCTCCGGGCTGAAACGCCTAAAAACCATTTCACCATAGGTATTGTGGACGATCTAACCCATACCAGCCTCCCCTGGGACGATAACTTCACCGGCAGCCTGCCCAAAGGCATCCATCAGGCCATGTTCTTTGGCCTGGGCGCGGATGGTACGGTCGGGGCCAACAAGAACTCAATCAAAATTATCGGCAAAGCGACCGACAACTATGCTCAGGGGTACTTTTACTACGACTCCAAAAAGTCGGGCACTCTCACCACCTCTCACCTGCGCTTTGGCCCGACGCCTATCCGCAGTACTTACCTGATCAAAAAGGCCAACTTCGTGGCCTGCCACAACTTTAGTTTTATTGACCGTTATGAAATGCTGGGGAACGTTGTCGAGGGTGGTACCTTCCTGCTCAACAGCCCCTACGACGCCGGCGAGGTCTGGGAGTACCTGCCCCGCGAAGTTCAGCAGCAGATTATCGACAAAAAGCTCAAATTTTACGTGATCGACGCCATCAAGCTGGCCAAATCCATCGGGTTAGGCGGCCGCATCAACATTATCATGCAAACCGCCTTTTTCCTCATCTCCGGGATATTGCCCGAAGAAAAGGTGATGGAGTTGATCAAACTGGCCGTGGAAGACACTTATGGCGACAAAGGCCAGAAGGTGGTCGACATGAACGTCCGTGCCGCGACCCTGGCCAAAGAGCGTATTCAGCAAGTGAAAGTGCCCTCACAGGTTAAGAGCACTCACACCATGCGGCAGATCATCCGTGAGGATATGCCCGAATTTGTCAAGAATGTCACGGCCACCATCATGAGCGGTCATGGTGACCAGGTGCCGGTGTCGCTGATGCCCGCCGATGGCACCTTCCCCTTAGGCACAACCAAGTATGAGAAGCGGTCGATTGCCATCGAAATTCCGGTCTGGGAGCCGAAGGCTTGTATCCAATGTAACCAATGTTCCTTTGTCTGCCCGCATGCCAGCATCCGCACCAAGATCTACCCGGCCCAATATGCCAACGGCAATTCGCCTGCCGGTTTCAAGTCGACGTCCGCTACCGGCAAAGAGTTCAAGGAGATGTTGTACACAGTCCAGGTAGCGCCGGAGGACTGCACCGGCTGCGGCCTCTGCGTTGAAATCTGCCCGGCTTTTCAAAAGGACGCTAAGGGGGCCAAGACCGACAAGAAGGCCATCAACATGATGACGCTGGACGAGGCCCTGCGGGTGCAAGAAGCCAAGAACTTCGACTACTTCATATCTATCCCCAATACCGACCCCACCCTGTTTAACCATTTCACCGTCAAGGGGTCGCAGCTTTTGCCGCCCATGTTTGAGTTCTCCGGGGCTTGCTCCGGCTGCGGCGAAACGCCCTACCTCAAGCTGATGACCCAGCTCTTTGGCGACCGGGCCATTATTGCCAACGCCACCGGCTGCACCTCGATCTATGGCGGCAACCTGCCCACCACGCCCTACACCACCGGCCCCGATGGTCGCGGCCCGGCCTGGTCCAACTCCCTCTTTGAGGATGCCGCCGAATTTGGTCTGGGTATGCGTCTAACCACCGACAAAATGACCGAGTTTGCCCACGAACTGCTGACCAGGCTGATCAAGCAGGCTAACGGCCATGCTCCCCTGTTCGAAGCTATTCGTGATGCCAAGATGGAAACGCCGGAAGAAATCGACGCGCAGCGGGCCAGGGTGGCCCAGCTCAAGGACATCCTGAGCCAGGACAGGAGTGACGCGGCCCAATACCTGCTGCCCATTGCCGATTACCTGGTCAAAAAATCGGTTTGGATTTTTGGCGGCGACGGCTGGGGCTACGACATTGGCTACGGCGGCTTGGATCACGTGATGGCCTCTGGGCGCAACGTGAATGTGCTGCTGCTCGATACCGGCGTCTACTCCAATACCGGCGGGCAGATGTCGAAGGCTACCCCGCGCGGCGCAGTGGCCAAGTTTGCGGCGGCGGGCAAGAGCGCGCCCAAGAAGGACATTGGCCTGATGATGATGATGTACGGCAATGTCTACGTGGCCCAGGTGGCCATGGGAGCGAACATGACCCAGACGGTCAAAGCCTTCCAGGAGGCCGAAGCTTACAACGGCCCCTCGATCATCATTGCTTACGCTCACTGCATCGCCCATGGCATCGATATGACCAAGGGGCTGGATTTGCACAAAGACGCGGTGCGTGGGGGCTTCTGGCCGCTTTACCGCTTCAACCCGATGGACGCTGGGGACGGCAAATCGGCCCTTCACCTCGACTCCAAAGCGCCCGACCAGGACATCGCCGACTTTATGTACAAACAAAACCGCTTCCGCATGCTGCGCCAGTCCGACCCGAAACGGGCCGAAATGCTGTTAGAGCAGATGCGCGAAGAGTTGACCGGCCGCTGGCGGGTGTATGAGGAGTTGTCTCGCGGGTAAGAACACGAAGGCACACGAAAAAGCCCGAAGCGTACGAAAGTAACTTGGGGGCGGAAATTTCCGATCAGGGTAAAGTTGGAGATTTCCGCCCTTTGTTTTGGGGAGGAGGCATGCTGAAAGATGGAAAAAGTAACCTGTCGTAAAAAGAAACACCGCCTAAACTTTGATGTACGACTCAACCGTACCTTTCTGCCGAGGAGTGTTTTTGTTTTTTAGCAGTTTCTGGGATAGATAGTTCAAGCTGGTTTGCTCAATGAGTTTAAAGCTGATAATACCCACCAGCAGGCAAGCGCCATACCCTACCACAATCAGCATCAGGTTGCCTATATAACCGGAAAATCCAAACCACGCCCACACCTTACCTACAAAAAACAACACAAAAATATGGGATAGATATAAAGAATAAGAGCTGTCTCCCAGTTCCGATAAAACTCCCTTAAATGAAAATCCCCGGTGTTCCAGGCTCAACGCCCCCCATACGAGCAAAAAACTGGGGATACCCCAAAAAAACAGCCGGTGTCCGCCTACCCGGTCAAAAAATGAGTAGCCAATCAAAAAAACACCTGTCACTGTTGCCGTCCAGGCCCAACGGGCGCTTAAATAGCGGCCCCTGGTAAAAAAATAACCGATGTAGACTCCCAACAAAAACTCTAACAGCATAAGGTTAGTGATAACAAGCAGGGGCTTGAACTCTGGTTTCAACACCCCCCCCACCAGGACCGATAACCCCAAAAACAGACTCAGGCCCGGCAACAACCTGCGCCCGAGGAGCAGAGCAGCGGTCATCAGCACGTAAAAATATACTTCATACTCCAACGACCAGCCTACTTGTAGCGCCGGCAGTTCCCTTTGGGGAATAAACAGGTAAGACTTGACCACCTGCATGGGGTTAAAGTACATATCTCTGAAGATCTGGGGTAACACCGCCAACAAAACTACCACCACCGTAGTATAAAACCAATAGGGTGGCACAATCCGAATCAGGCGCTTAATGAGAAACTCTTTAGCATAGGCTGGGGTAGACGGCTTATTGAAAGTAATATAGATCATAATAAAACCGCTAATTACAAAAAAGATGTCTACTCCATACTCCCCCTGGTACCAATGCAGGAGTTGAGCCGATGGGTCTCCATATCTCTGCTCGATGCCCTTAAGGTGAAAGAAAACTACCAGGGTGGCTGCAATTCCCCGCAGCGTCTGGATACTGTCCAGCCGTTTCATCTATAGTTGCTCCTAAAGACGCTAATAAGTATTGTCAACCCGATGTCACACCAGCACTAAATTATCCCGATGAATGGCGGTTGGACCGTAGTCGTAGCCCAGAATTTCACCAATCTGCCGGGACTGTCTCCCGTGGATAGTCCGCAGGCTGGCGGCGCTGTAATTGGCGATACCCCGGCCCACCTCTTGATCGCGCTCGGCCAAAACCCGGATGGTGGCTCCTCGTTCAAAGTCGCCTTCCACCTCGGTAACGCCGACCACGAGTAGGCTTTTACCCCCGTTAGCCAGAGCTTCTACCGCCCCGGCGTCAATTTTTACCACACCCTGAGCGGCCTCAGCCAAAATCCAACGCTTGCGGCTCTCAACATGACTAACCTGGCTTGGGAACCGGGTTCCCAGGGCTTCACCACGCACCACTCGCAGCAGGCTATCCGGCTCGTTGCCCGGAGCAATAACAACCTCGGTCCCCGAGCGGGTCGCCAGTTCCGCCGCCTCAATTTTGGTAATCATCCCCCCGGTGCCGACAGTGGTGCTGCTGCCGCTGGCAATCGCCCGCACCGAATCATCAATAGTCGCCACCTGCCGGATTAGCTCCGCCTTGGCGTCACGGCGAGGGTCGGCAGTAAAGAGGCCCAGTTGATCGGTCAGGATGACCAGTAAATCGGCGTCAACCAGGTTAGCCACCAGGGCCGATAGCTTATCATTGTCCCCAAATTTTATCTCATCTACGGCCACTACATCATTCTCGTTGATAATTGGGATAATCTGGCGCTGGAGCAGGAGCAGCAAGGTGTTACGAGCGTTCAGATAACGGGTGCGATTGGCCAGATCGGCTCGAGTCAGCAGTGCCTGAGCCACCACCAGGTTGTACATCTCAAAGATTTTCTGGTATAAGGCCAGCAAATGCCCCTGACCCACAGCAGCTAACATCTGTTTGTGGGGAATATCTTTTCGCTGTGAGGGCTTATCTACTCCTAACAGTTCCCGGCCCGCAAAGATGGCTCCGGAGGAAACCAGGAGCGGCTGGTGTTCCTCCTGGCTTAGACAGGCAATCTGGCGAGCCAGATCAATCAGCCGGGGCCGGTGAATCCGCCTTGTTCCGGCGCGCAGGACGTTTGTACCAACTTTGATTACAATTCTCATTGGTGATTTTATTGTGAGTGCGTTAACTGGCGAAGCTGGGTATAGGCTGGGCGGGGAGTCCGATCGGGGTTAAGAATGGAATACCAGCGCATTGGTTCGGCGGCAGGATACCAGGGTACAGTGCTAAAATCCAGGTTAAATAAAAACATAGCTCTGATAAAGGGCCACTCATGTTGGGCTTTGGCGTAAGATCGAGTCAAATATTCAGCCTGAGCTTCCTCGGTCACGCCAATCGTTTCGTGTTCGTCTAAATCCCAACTGTTTTGCAGCACCCAACCCGCCTCGGTTATCCAGATAGGCGTATCGCCGTCGCCATTGTTCTGCATCGCTTTATGTTGTTCCTCGACTCGAGCGAAAGAAAGACCCCATGGGTCTTGTTCATCAGGATTGCGGCCATAGGCATAAGGATGGCTGCCCAAAGCGTCGAAGTAACCTTTGACTCCGGCGTTATACATGCCTTGTAAAAAATCCAGATCACCATCAGCCGTCTCCGAACCTGCCCCGGTCGTGGCCAGTCCGCCGCTAATAACCAGTGCTTCGGAATCAACAGCTTTAACCGCAGCGTAAGCAGCCTTTAGCATTTTCGTATAAGTCACCGGATCAGGCTGAAGATAGCCCCACTCATAATCCAGGTTTGGCTCATTCCAAATCTCATAAGCGCCAACCTGTCCTTTGTAGCGTGTGGCCAAAGCGGTCATAAAGTTGCTAAAATCGGCCATATCCACCGGTGGATGGCTGAGCGGAGTGTCGCTGGGGCGGGCCCATTCGGGCGTACCATGCACTCGCATTAATATTTTAATCTGCTGACTACCCAAGGCTTTGACGATATTATCCGGGTCAACCCAGCGAAAATCGCCAGGCTCAGGTTCGACCGTAGCCCAGTTGACATAGCTCTTCGCCCAATCAAACCCCAGATCGTTGACCAGGTAGGCCATACCCAGATCGGCCATATTAACCCCAAGGGCAAAATTTGGATTGGCCGGCAGCTTAAGCGCCGGAGCCGCCTGAACCATACTTTCATTCGGCTCAAATTTAAAACTCGTCGTTGGATTGATGACCAGCGAGTCATCCCAAGCATCGTCAAGAGTGACCCGGATGGGCTGACCGCCTGCGGTGGAAAGGGCATAAAGTTCATGATTGCCCGCCTGCCACGAGCTAAACGTTAACCACTGTCCATCTGCTGACCAATTCAGCGAACCGAGCCAACTATCCATCCGGTAAAGCTGCTGTAAATCGTCCACTTCTGGGCCAATAATGTAGATGCCGGGTTGTTCCTCTTCGTCCCAGCCAATAAAGGCTAAACGTTGACTGTCGGGAGACCAGGCCGGGGAGGTTCCTTGAAGAGGATGTGGGGTAACAATTTGCTCGTCGGTGCCATCAGGCCGAATCCGATAGATTTTTTCCACCCCATTGCGGACGGCGGCAAAGGCGATGTGCTTGCCATCGGGTGACCAGGCTGGCAGGCGATCCATTTCATTATTAAAGGTAAGTTGAATCGCCGTATCGCCCTCAAGGTGCTGCACAAAAATTTCCGGGTCGCCGTCGCGCTCGGAAACAAAAGCCACACTTTGGCCGCCAGGCGACCAGGTCGGGCTATAATCCCAGGCGGGGTCAGTGGTTAAATTGCGGAGTTGGTTCTCGGCGTCGGTGTTACCCAGGCTCAACACCCAAATATCGCTGTCGCCGGAACGATGACTGCTAAAAGCTATCATGGCGCCATCGGGCGACCAGGCCGGGTTCCAATCGGCGCTGGAGTTGTTAGTCAGGTTGACCATCTGCCCCGTGCGGTCTAAGGCAAAAATATCGCCTGCTCCACTCCGATCCGAAGCCAACGCATAGATGAATCGGGGCGCTTCTTCCCTGGAATAACAAGCAGAAAGGCCGGCAAGCACCAACGCCAGGGTAATAGCGGCTCCGGTTACAGTTACAACTACACGTTTCTTTGACATATATGGGCCTAGTATAGCACTAGAGGCCCCCAGGGGCAACAACGACTACGAAGGGTAGCGCCGCAAGCTCGTAATGACCCCATAAAACCTCCCGGTTTGTCTCCCAGGTTTTTTTCTTATAGGGGGGTTGAAAAAGTTGTTTGACAGGGGTACGAAACAAAGTTATACTTGCTTGGGCTGATAAAACATAATCAGACAAAATTTAATAAAATTGCTCACGGAGGAGAAAATGGAGAGAAACTATTATAAGTGGCTCATTGTGTCCACATTATTAGTTTTGGTTACGATGCTGGCCGCCTGTGGTAGTGCAGCCCAACCCGCAGCCCCGGCAGCAAAAATCACCCTCAAATTAGCCGAAAATCCCTGGACCGGTTCGGCGGTTAACGTAGCAGTGGCCAAAATCATCCTGGAGAAAGAGCTAGGTTACCCGGTTGAGATTGTCACTATTGACGAAAATGCCCAATGGCCGGCCCTAGCCAGCGGTGATCTGTCGGCCAGCCTGGAGGTATGGCCGTCGGGGCACGCCGAGAATGTCAAGCAGTACATCGACGAACAGAAGGTCATCGAGAACGGCGGTGAGTTGGGGGTGGTGGGCAAGATTGGCTGGTATGAACCGAGTTACGTCGTCGAAGAACACCCTGAATTAGCCACCTGGGAAGGTTTCAAAAACCCAGAACTGGCCAGCTTGTTCAAAACTGCCGAGACCGGGGCTAAAGGCCAATTCCTGGCGGGCGATCCAAGTTGGGTGCAATACGATGACCAGATTATCAAAAACTTGGGCCTGGACCTGCAAATCGTTGTGGCTGGTTCGGAGCAGGCTGTGCTGGCTCAACTCGACTCGGCCTATGGCCGGAAAGAGCCGGTCCTCTTCTACTTCTGGACTCCTCACTCGATTCACGCCAAGTACGACTTGACCGAAGTTAAGCTGCCGGAGCACAGCGAAGAGTGCTACGCCAAGACTGAATCCGGTGGAGTTGACTGCGATTATCCTCAAGATACCCTGTTCAAAATCTTCTGGGCCGACCTCAAAAACCAGGCGCCCGATGCTTACACTTTACTCAAAAACTTTAAGTACACCACCGAAGATCAGATCAGCATGATCGCCGCGGTGGAACTGGACAAAAAGACCCCGGCGGAGGCGGCCCAGGCCTGGGTTGACGCTCACCAAGATGTATGGAAAGTATGGTTGCCATAGGGTTGGATGCATATCCCCAGTTTAGCTCAAAGCTGGGGATTTATTTTTTACGGCGGTCGGCGGTCGTCCGCCGGCGGTCTTTTTAGGAGGTCCTCTATGACAAAATGTATCGGCATTTTAACCTCTGGCGGCGACAGCCCCGGCCTCAACGCCGCCATTCGAGGCATCGGCAAAACCGCGCTGACTTCGTTTGGTATGCAGGTTATCGGTTTTCGTGATGGCTTCCGAGGGATGATGGAAAATCGGACGATGCCGCTGGATAGCCCGGCCTTGTCGGGTATTCTGACCATCGGCGGCACGATTTTGGGAACCAGCCGTGACAAACCCCATAAGATGCCCGTTGGCAGTAAAGTGATGGATATGACTGAGGTCATTGCCGACAATTACCACAAACATCATTTGGATGCCCTGGTTTGCCTGGGCGGCGGCGGAACGCAAAAAAATGCTTATATCCTACTGCAAAAGGGTTTGAATGTAGTTACTCTACCTAAAACCATCGACAATGACGTAGCTATGACCGATGTGACTTTTGGGTTCGACACAGCCCTGGGCATCGCTACCGAAGCGATTGACCGCCTACATAGTACGGCTCACAGCCACCACCGAATTATTGTGGTCGAAGTGATGGGGCATAACGCCGGCTGGTTGGCCCTGGGCGCGGGCATTGCCGGTGGGGCCGATGTCATCCTGATCCCCGAAATCCCCTATAACGTCAACAAAATCGCGGAGGCCATTCGCTGGCGCAGCCACGGCGGCAAAGGGTTTAGTATTGTCGCCGTGTCCGAGGGCGCACGATCCAAAGAAGATGCGGCTGTGCTTCAAGCCGCCGAAAAAGAGGTCAAAGAGGCCAAAAGTAAGAATGAGCAGAAAAAAGCCTCTGACAAGCTGGCCGAAATTCAAGCTCAACAGGCCGGGCACACGCTACGCTTATCCGGGCAGTTGGAAGCGTTGACCGGCCTGGAGTCACGGGTGACCATCCTGGGACATCTCCAGCGCGGCGGCACTCCCTCTGCTGCCGACCGGCTACTGGCAACCTGCTTGGGCACAGCCTGCGCCTGCCTGATTAACCAGGGCGTCTATGGGGTGATGGTCGCCGCGCGAGGCGACGGTGCGGAGCCGGTGCCCTTAGCCGAGGTTGTGGGCAAACGCAAAACCGTACCGCTCGACCATCCCTGGATTGACAGCGCCCGCCGTTTAGGGACAAATATGGGGGATTGAATGGAGGGGGGAAGAATGGAAAATTGCAGCAAACAAAGTATCCAACCTTCCTAATGCCCCTGCGTTCCCATCACCTGCTTCTTGGCCCAGGTCTGGGTGATACGGTCAATGATGATAGCCATGATGACAATAGTCAGGCCGGCCTCGACGCCGCGCCCGGTTTGATTTTTGGCCAGCCCAATAACCACCTCTAGGCCCAGCCCGCCACCGCCGACCAGGCCGGCAATAATAACCATCGAGAAGACCATCATCACCGTTTGGTTGACCCCTAACATAATCGAAGGCAGGGCCAGAGGCATCTGGATTTTGCGCAACATTTGCTGGGAGGTTGAGCCAAAAGCCCGCGCCGCTTCGATGGTTTGCGGAGCCACACCGCGCAGCCCCAAGTCGGTCAGGCGGATACCGGGCGGGAGCGAGTACAACACCGAAGCGATAATCCCCGGCACACGGCCCACGTTGAAGAGCATAATCACCGGCACCAGGTAGACAAAGGGCGGAATCGTTTGCAAGGTATCCAAAACGGGCCGCAGCAAGGCGGCAAAAGTATTGCTGCGGGCCGAGAACACCCCAACCGGAATGGCTATAACCAACGTGACCCCTACAGCCACAATCACCTGGCTCAGGGTGTCCATGCTGGGCGACCACATACCCAGCCAGCCGACGAAAAACATCCCTACCAAGGCCGTGAAGGCCAGCCGCCAGCCCGAGGCTATATATCCCAGCAACCCAAAGGTAAGCATAACCACCAGCCAATTTAGCCGCTCCTGCAAAAACAGACGTAGGGGATTAAGCAGGTAAAGCGTAATAAAGTCGCTCAACGGGCCGGTACCGATAGGCCAGCCGGCAATCTGGTAGAGATTATCACGCGCCCAGGCTACGGCGGCATCGACCGGCTCTCGCAGCGACAGCGTCCACCCCGGCGGAAACTGGGTCATGCTTGGGATAAAGAGGCTAAGGAAAAACATCCCCACCAGAAACAGCAGTGCGGTCACTTCAAAGGCGTAGGTTTGCAACAGCAAAGGTGTAGCTTCGGCCATGTGTTTGTTGCCCACCTTACCTACCACGGGGCTGATCAGGCGCGACACCACAGCAGTCCCCCCCCTGGCCATTTTACCCACGGCCCAATAAATGTGGGCTAACCCCTGCTCTATCACCCAGATAAACTCAAAACGACCCCACTTGGCCGGGAAAAACCGAAAGCGTTCCCTGGTCAGCCTGAGCATACTAATCGTACTGGCGGCGTAACTAATCCGGTCGAGAATAATGGCGATGAAAACAACCGCTAAACCGGCTTCCAAGCCCTGGCCTACCTGGAGACGTTGCAAGGAAACTAAAACCTCCCGACCTAACCCGCCGGCGCCAATCAAAGCCGCAATTACTACAATCCCCAGGGCCATCATAATCGTCTGGTTGATGCCGACAATGATAGAGGGCAAGGCCAGCGGCACTTGCACTTTAAACATCGTTTGCCGGCGGGTTGAACCAAAAGCGCGAGCCGCTTCGACGGTCGCCGGCGGCACCTGGCGAATACCCAAGCTGGTCAGGCGAATGGCCGGCGGCAGAGCGTAGATGACGGTCGCGACAACGCTGGGCGCCCGGCCTACCCCAAATAGAAACAGGACCGGAATCAGGTAAACAAAAGTAGGCATCACCTGCATTGCATCAAGAATCGGGCGCAGCGACAGATCAAGTTTGTCATAACGAGCGGCCAGAATCCCTACCGGAATACCAACCAGCAAACACAGGAACACCGATACCCCCATCAAGGCCAGGGTTTGCATACTTTCGTCCCACAAGCCGACCAGGCCGATATACAAGAGACCCAGGGCAGATAACAGCGACAGGCGCAAACCACCCAGGCGTTGGCCCAGCAGCAGCACCACCGCAAAAAAGACGGACCAGGGTAGTTTTAGCAAAAACCCTTCAATGGCCCGGATAGCGCTATCAATGACGTCGCTGAGAGGTTCGAAGAAACCGATAAACAGCGGGTGGGTAGCACGATGGCCAATAATCCAGCTTTGCACCTGGTCAATCGTCCCGGCCAAATGAAGATTCCAGGCTGGGGGAAACTGGCCGGTAAATTGATCGGGTAATTGATTGACCAGGATGACCAAGACAATATATCCGGCAACCACGGCCAGCGTCACCCAGTCACATGGGCGCAGTTCCAAATAAGTATTCAATCGTTCTAAGCGGACCATCAAGCAACTCCGGTCGAATTTAAGACCCTAAAGGTCTCCAAGACCTTTAGGGTCTATTTCTCACTCTTTGCCACTCACAGCCAGCATCACCGTTGTCTGGCCTACGGTGCCTAATAATTTGTGGTGCTCATCTACCACCGGGATCGGTAAATTCGTTTTAACGGCCAGGGGGATCAGGTCTTCCAATTTGGTATCGTTCTGCACGCGGGGGAGGTTGTTACAAATAATTGAGGCGATGTTTCCCCTATCCCCCTTCGCAGTGGTCACATCAGCCAACGAGAGATAACCTAATAACCGCCCATCCGCCATTTTTACAAAGGCCGTTTGGCTGCACTTTTCTTCCATGGCCGAGAGGATTGTGCTCGGATCGTCCGTGTCCAGCACCACCGGCTGCTGATTGTCCATAATGATTCCGGCCGTCAACACTTTGGCGCGCGGCACGTCTTTGGTGAATTCACGCACGTAATCGTCAACCGGCTGGAAGACCAACTGCTCCGGCGTACCCTGCTGGACAATCTCCCCATCCTTCATAATGGCAATGTGATGGCCCAGCTTAACGGCTTCCTGGAAGTCATGCGTGATAAAAATGATGGTTTTGCGCATCCCTTTTTCCAGCTTCAGCAGTTCATCCTGCATTTCGCGCCGAATGAGAGGGTCGAGGGCGCTGAAAGGCTCGTCAAAGAGCATAATTTCAGGGTCCACGGCCAGGGCGCGGGCAATGCCGACCCGCTGCTGCATACCGCCGCTCAATTCGCCGGGGTAATGACGCTCCCAGCCCGATAACCCCACCATCTCCAGCACCTGTCGTGCTTTTTCGCGGCGCACTACCCGGTTGACGCCCTGAATCTCCAGGCCGTAAGCCACATTGTCGATCACCTTACGATGGGGGAAAAGGCCAAAATGCTGAAAAACCATGCTGATTTTGCGACGGCGCAGGTCACGGAGTTGCTTCTCATCCATCGCCGTGACCTCGGCGCCCTTCATGATGATTTTGCCACGGGTAGGTTCAATCAGCCGAGAAATACAGCGCACCAAAGTTGACTTGCCGCTGCCCGACAGGCCCATAACTACAAAAATTTCGCCTTTGCGCACGTCAAACGAAACATCTTTAACGGCGACCACATGACCCGTTTCGGTCAGGATTTCTTTTTTGGAGCGACCTGAGTCGAGGATAGGGACAATCCGCTCGGGGTGTGGCCCAAACACTTTCCAGACGCCCCGGCAGGAGATTTCAAACTCTGCGGTTGAGGTTTTCATCTACACTTACCTCATTAGGTAAATCATTACGCCCCATCGCACAATTAGACAGTTATAGATTGTTGTGAAGGGAGATTGGTTTGTCCTCACCCACTGACGCTTTTTGATACTGACATATAAATGACACGGAGTGGGTAATCGAGAAGATTGCTAAACCGACGGGCTAATGTATCGAAAAGTATAGGGTAGTTGAAAAAAAAGTCAAGCCTTTACCCGGCCAGGGCAATACAAGCCACACCGGCGGCAATCATCACCGCAATGGTGTAATTGTCTCGCCGCGAGCGCAGCAGTAGATTCCAACCCGCGTGCATAAAAGTAGAGATAAGGATGAGAACAATCACCAGAGGAGGCATAGGTGTCCATAAAAAACCTGCCAGGCTTGGGCCAACCTGGCAGGTTTGAATCACAATAACTACTCAACCTGATCGTATTACGCCCCCTTCGATACGCCCTTCGCCAAGCTCAGGGCTACTCAGGCTGCGGTGAACAGTTACGAATTAAGTCGGGATATTTGCACCCCGCTTGAGGGCCATCAATTTTTTGGCCGTTTCTACGGCGACCGCAGCATCACGACAATAAGCATCGGCCTCGATGGCTTCGGCGAAGGCTTCGTTGAGCGGCGCGCCGCCGACCATTACCATCACGTCTTGGCGAATGCCCTCGGACTTCAGCCGGTCAATGACAACTTTCATGTAAGGCATGGTCGTGGTCAGCAGGGCCGACATACCTATGATGTCGGGTTTGTGCTCTTTGTAGGCCGCCATAAATTTATCGGCGTCATTGTTGATGCTGAGATTGATGACCTCAAAACCGGCCCCTTCCATCATCATCGCCACCAGATTTTTGCCGATGTCGTGGATATCGCCCTTAACCGTGCCGATTATCATCTTACCGATAACCGGAGCGCCGGTTTCGGCCAGCAGAGGCCGCAACACGGCCATACCGGCCTTCATAGCATTGGCGGCCATCAGCACTTCCGGCACAAACAAAATCCCGTCCCGGAAATCCTGGCCCACAATATCCATCCCGGCTACCAGTCCGTTGGTCAACACCCCATACGGCGTAATCCCCCGGCTTAACGCCTCCTCGACGCCCTCGACGACTTCTTCCTGATAGCCGTCGTAAAGGTCATCGCCCATCTGTTGGTAGAGGTCTTCAAGCGATAACTCGCTCAGATTGAGGTCATCCGTCACTCTGTTTCTCCTTATACCTTAAAATTCAGCCAAAATCATACTATAAATAATTTTATAGTCAACCAACAACATTGGATAATTTTTGAGGTTTTACCTTTGGACTAGCAAAACATTTGTGCTATAGTTACATAAATTAAACCGGCCCGCGCTGCTACCAACAGCCGGGTCGATGGTCAAACCGAGTGAAGCGGCTTGACAGTGGTATCTTACTACGCATACTTTGGACATTGCCAAAACTACCTGAGTATTTCTTCCTTTACGAAAATACCATTCTCTTTAAAAAATTCCAGTAATTTGTCAGCCTCTTCGCGGTTGCCTGTTGAAGCATGACAGAGCGCACCATCCTTTTGCACATATTCATAACTAAGATGCTTAAAGCCCCCTCTAGAGCCAACTACCTTGACCACATTTGTAGCCTGTTTTAGAGCCTCCCACTTTTCTTTTTCTCTTATTGCGACTTCACGAAGAAACTCTTCGTCGATTATCTCAATAGATTCCCACAATATATCAAATGTGCCAATTTCTGGAAAATAAACCCCAATAAATCGATCACTGCCTCGACTCTACATTCCGTAAGTGCCAATTGTACGACCCTCAACACCGGATTGAAGTTTTGGTATGAAGACATTGGGGCACAGGGCTATGAGGCTCAACAACGCGAGCGCGAACTGGCCTATTTGAAACGTAAGGCGGCCAAACTCGGCTTCGATCTTATGCCCAAGGAGGCTACTCTGGTTCCAACTCCGGCTTGACCCGTAGTTTCTTAAAATGCCTTGCCAAACTTCTCTGGGTTCTATGAACCTTTTTCTGGCACCACCACAATTTCATCCAATGACACCTTTAGAATTTTCGCAATCGTAGTCAATACCTCAGTCGTGCCGGTTCGCTTACCCGTTTCGATTTGCGATAAATAAGGCGTACTAATTCCTACCGCTTCGGCTAACTGTTGTTGAGTCAATTGCCGATATTCTCGCCAGACTTTAATAGGGTTCTCCCCCTCCATAATGGCATACACGACTTCACTCGGAATTAACTCTTCTTCTCCCTGTTCAACCAACACCTTGACCCTATCATAATCCCGAATATCTTGTAACATCTCTGCTTCTTCAGCTAGTTGCAGATATAACTCGTAGGGAATAACGGCCCATTCGGGCTGACCATCTCGCTCTATAATTTGTATATTCATCGGTAAACCTCCCCACGTGGGGCAATCTTGAGAACCAAGATAATCAATTCTTCTTTTTGTAAGTCGTATATCACCCGCCAATCTCCAACCCGCAACCGATAGCCAGAACGATTTTGGAGTTTAGTGACAGCGGAATGTTGGGCAAAAGGATCAGTCGCCACCTGAGCCAATTTTTCTCGTATCTGTATGGCGATATGTTGAGGTAATTTCTGGAAAGATTTGGTCGCTTGGCGAGTGAAAACGATTTTGTACATGGTATTATATTAGCACAAAGCTAATAATAACACAACTGATATTTTGCAATTAGCTTAAGCGTGTCCACAATTTGCAACGTCTTCTCTTAAGTTCATACAGTGCCCGCCTGTTGGCAGTGCGCCGGGTGCCCCAGAACAATCAAAGGTCACAAAAACCCCTTCGATGGCGATTGGACCTACTGGACGGCACGATTGGGGAAAGACCCTACTCAACCAAAACGGGTCTGTGTTCTAATTCTATTTCTCTGTATTTGTCCAGTCTGCCCAACGCCTAAGTTAAGCGTCACCGGGTCAGGCTCAGGATAGTCCATTCCCCTCAACCTGGCCAGCGGGTCAAGGTGGCAGTTCTTCAAGTCCAAGTGTCCGCTTCAACGCCGGATTGATTGAAAAGCACGAATTTGAGTTAAATGAATTACTGACTACAATGAAACTGCTTACCAGCCCACGCGCAAAAGCTAACGTTGCCCTGGATGAGGAAACGTTGTTGATTGACTACAAATGTTTGGACCTAGCAATTGTTTTTAAAAAACACCGCTGAGAGGAGAAGAAAATGAGCAGCGACC
>CAZUNT010000010.1:0-66534 GCA_964622215.1 uncultured Caldilineaceae bacterium | reverse complement strand
CCCCCCCCCGGGGCCACCCCGCCCCGGCCCTTTTTTTCTTTGGTTGGGGCCCCGGACAAAAAAGATGGCGCCGCAAATTGTGCGCATCTATAACCAGATGCCGGAGCCGAAGTATGTGATCAGTATGGGCGCTTGCGCTACCGGCGGCGGCCCTTTCAAAGAGGGGTACAATGTCGTCTCCGGGATTGACAAGTATATCCCTGTGGATGTCTACGTGCCGGGCTGCCCGCCGACTCCCCAGGCGTTGCTCTGCGGCATTATCAAGCTGCAAGAAAAAATCAAGAGCCAATCCCTTAGAACTGTGCCCTGGTACAAAAAAGAAGAAGCGATGGCGGCCATTCCACTGCCCATCCTCGGCCCGGATATTATTGACCCACGCCAGTTACCGCTGATTAAAGAAGAACTCGCCAGGGCGCGCCAGCAAGATTCAGTCCAGGCGGTTGACGAAGGCCCCAAACCGCGCCCCAAACGGGTGGTCAAACCACCCAAAGTGCCCACCTGGGATACTACTCCAACCGATGCCGCCACTGTCCTGGCCGGTGTCATTAACGAGGCTTTGTCAGCCCCGGCGGCTGTCACCCCCGAAGCCGACACGCTGATTGTCGCCCCGGAGCACCTGGTTGCTTTTGGCGAGTACGTCCGCGACAAGTTGGGCTACGAGTTGTTGAGCAACGTCACCGGGGTGGATTACCTGGGCCGCGACCCTGACCAGCGTTTTGAGGTAGTTTATCACGCCTACAGCATCAGCCGGCCCGACAAGCCGCCATTAGTTTTTAAGGCCAGAGTGCCGGAGTCTAAACCTGAACTCCCTTCACTTTACGGCGTGTGGAAAACCTGTTACCTGCAAGAGCGCGAGGTCTACGACCTATACGGCCTTACTTTTACCGGCCATCCCAACCTGAAGCGCATCCTGCTGTGGGATGATTTCTACGGCCACCCCATGCGCAAGGATTACGAAGAGGCGTACTACGAGGAGCCGGTCAAACCCTTCACCAGCCGTTGGCCCGGAGGTCATCACGAGCGGATCGAGGCGCACAATCCTTTTGGGCACAATGTGGTCTACCCCAAAGATTGGGACCTGGATAAGTGGACGCCGGACCAGTTTGAAGATTACCTGGAACATGTCATCGAAGCCCGTGATGTGAAGGATAGAACTGACCTCGATAGCGAGCGGATTGTCATCAACCTGGGGCCGCACCATCCCAGCACGCACGGCGTCTTTCGCATGGTGGCTACGCTGGAGGGCGAAACGGTGGTAGACCTGGAGCCGGTGTTGGGCTACCTGCATCGCAACCACGAAAAAATCGGCGAGCGAAACGGCTGGTTAATGAATATGCCCTTCACCGACCGGCTGGACTATTTCAACTCTATGCAGAATAACTTGGGGTATGCCCTGGTGGTTGAAAAACTGGCCGGGATCCCTGTGCCGGAACGGGCGGAATATATCCGGGTCATTATGAGCGAGTTGACCCGCATTTTTAGTCACCTCTCGTTGGTCGGTTTTATGATGAACGACCTGGGAGCATTGGCGACGCCGCTCTTCTACGCTCTTGAAGCGCGTGAGCGGGTGCTCGACCTGCTGGAAGAAGCCAGCGGCTCCCGTATGATGTGCAACTACATGCGCTTTGGCGGGGTAGCTTACGATATCGGCGACGACTGGCTCAAACGGGCCGAGAAAGCCGCCGGTATGCTAGCCCAGGCCCTGGATGAAATGGATGTCCTGGTGGCCGGCAATGAGATTGTCCTGTCGCGCACCAAAGGCGTGGGCTATCTCTCGGCCGCAGAACTTATTAGCCACGGCGTCACCGGCCCAATGCTGCGCGCCGCCGGGGTGAAGTATGATATTCGCAAAGTCGAGCCGTACAGCATCTACGACCGCTTCGATTTTGACATTCCCACCCAACCCGACAGCGACGTCTTCAGCCGCCTCTACCAGCGGATTTTGGAAGCCCGGGAGAGTCTCAAAATTCTCGATCAGGCCTTCAAGGGTATCAAAGATACCCAACCCGGCGACATCTTGGGCGGCAAAGCCTCCTACACCATCCGCGTCCCGGCGGGTGAAGCCTACGCCCGGATTGAACACTCCAAAGGTGAGTTGGGCTATTACGTGGTCAGTAATGGGTCGGGCAACCCGTGGCGTTACCGGATCCGGTCGGCTTGCTTCATCAACCTCAATGCCCTGGCGCCGATGTGTATCGGAGGCAAGGTGGCCGATACCGTCGTCACCCTGGGCGCGATTGACATAGTCTTAGGGGAGGTAGACCGCTGATGTTCGGATTAGGTGTACTCAAAGGTCTGGGAATTACGCTCAAACACTTTATTGATAGCTATGTAGATGATTTTAAGTATTTATATGCCCCCGGCCGAACCAGAACCGGGGTGGCTATGGCCCAGCGGCAGGGACCCGAAGCCCGGGGCTTGTTTACGGTAGAGTATCCTGAAGTTAAGCTGCAAACACCGGAAAACTTCCGCTTTTTGCCCTTCCTGGTGACCGATTACGATGTGCCCAAAAACAGCCCGGATTATGACCGGGCCAGGGCTAAGGAGCAGAATCGCTGTACCAGTTGCGGCATCTGCTCCAAGGTTTGCCCGCCGCAGTGTATCTGGATTGTCCGCACCGACGATCCTAAAACGGGCAAGCCGATCCCGCAGCCGGCCGAATTTTATATTGATACCGATGTCTGTATGAACTGCGGCTACTGCGCCGAATTTTGCCCCTTCGACGCCATCAAGATGGACCATGACTTTGAATTGGCCGACTACGAGCGGACGGCCGGCCACATTCACAGCCTGGACCGGTTGTTGAAGCCGATCAGCTACTACGCCGCCATCCGGCCCACCTGGAACGCCAAGGAAGAGGCTGCTCGCCGCGCCGCCGAAGAGGAAAAGGAGCGCAAGGCCGCCGAAAAAGCGGCCGGAAAGGCGGTAACAGCACCTGCTGCGCCTCCCCCGGCCGTGACTGTAACGGAAACAACGGCTGTAATAGCCCCGGCTGAGAGTTTGGCGGGTGAGGCTGCGGCTAAACCGGCGGGCAAGCGGTCTCCAGAGGAGATCAAGGCCCAGCGCGAAGCCATGTTGGCCAAACGCCAAGCTAAAGCGCAGGGTGAGGCTGTTACCGAAGCGCCCGCGCCGACGCCGGCCGTCGAGCCGCCGCCTGCTGCGGTCGTCAAACGCACCCCGGAGGAAATCAAAGCCCAGCGCGAAGCCATGCTGGCCAAACGCCTGGCTAGAGCGCAGGGCGAGGCTGCCCCGGCTGAAACCTTTGTCCCGGCAGTAATGCCTGCCCAGCCCGACGACCTGGAAATCATCGAGGGAATTGGGCCAAAAATTGCTAGGGTGCTGCGAGATGCGGGCATCACCACTTTCGCTCAACTGGCCGGCACGGAGGTGAGCCGGTTGGACGAAATTCTGCGGGAGGTCAATCTCAGGAACATTGCCAATCCCACCACCTGGCCGGAGCAGGCCAAACTGGCCGCCGCCGGCGATTGGGAAGCGTTCAAGAAGTTAACCGCCGAGCTAAAGGGGGGCCGGCGCGAGTAATTGTTGGTGTAACTATTCAGGCTACCCCAAATTGAGTATTCCTGACCGCAGACCGCAGAGAGCGCCTCGCCTCCCCTTGGGGGACTGCCGACCGCCAGAAAAAGTTGCTGTTATACAAGATGTGGCGGTCAGCCGTCAGCCGTCGGTGGTCGTGGGCGGTAGGGCTGAGTAGTTACTTGTTGGTTATATAATTTTGTAAGGGGGAATAACGATGCTGCTGTATGTTGCTTTAGCTCTCGGATTGATGGGTATTTTCCTGGCCTGGCGAGCGGGTCGAAAAAACAGCGAGATGCAAGAACGGATCGCCCAGGTTAACAGCCGGGTTTACCACCTGCGACGGGAGATGCAGGAGAGCCAGGAGAAATTTGAGCACGATCTGATAATCCTCAAGTTCCAAGTGCTCAAAACACAGGGTGAGTTAAAGGTCACGCCGGAGATGAAGATGAGCGAAATTCTGGCTATCCATCCCCAGGCGGAGCAGGTGTTGGCCGGCTTTCATCTCGGCGGCTGCTCAAGCTGTTCTTTTGACTCTCGCCAATCGTTGGGGGAAGTCACCGCTGTTAGTGGCCGGGAGGTAGAGCCGATTTTGGTGGCCCTCAATAGCCTGGTGACCGAAAGCAGTAACGGCACTGAGCCGGTTTCGCCCGAAAGATTAAAAATCCCCAATGTTCAGTTTTCTTAGTGGGCAGTACAAGACTCGAACTTGTGACCTCCTCGGTGTAAGCGAGGCGCTCTAACCAACTGAGCTAACCGCCCTTATCTGTCTAAATTATACAAAAGGGGTAGAGATTGGTCAAGAGGAGACGCCTGGCGTGGAGGATGGGGCATTAGAGATGTATTTGCCCCTCATCCGCCCTTACAGTACAATCCAGCGGTGTGGAACCCAAATCTCAAAGCTCTAAGCTCAAATTTCTCATCATTACCCTCACCTTCTTCTTGCTGCTAGCCGCCGGAATTATCTTCTTCGCCCGTCCAGCCATTCAGCAAGCCCTTTTTAACCTCACCGGCGAGGAGGCGACGCTGCCCCAAATTTCCGGTGTAACTCAATACGCGCTCACCCGCCTCCAGCCCCCCCTCCAAACCGCCGCCGACGTGCCGGTGCAATACGCGGATATGAATCCCTATGGGGTCAACACCTTTTTACAAAATGAAGTCGAGCCGGAGAAGCGCGAACG
This sequence comes from uncultured Caldilineaceae bacterium, assembly GCA_964622215.1. Taxonomy (GTDB): domain Bacteria; phylum Chloroflexota; class Anaerolineae; order 4572-78; family J111; genus DSQQ01. The sequence continues at coordinate 61,819 of CAZUNT010000010.1, read as the reverse complement.
GGCTGTGCGTTTGATCGCCGAGGCCGGCTTCAAATGGATCCGCCAGGAGTTCCCCTGGCAAGACATCGAAATTCACGGCAAAGGCGACTTTGAAGATCGCCGCCACGAGCCGTACCAGTCGGCCTGGAACAAATACGACCAGATTGTTGGCCTGGCCGAGAAATACGACCTCAAGATTATGGCCCGCCTGAGCACTCCACCGGCCTGGTCGCGGGCGCTGACCGACACGGTCGGCACCTTTGCCCCGCCCGACAACATCGAGGATTACGGCGATTTTGTCGAAGCCGTCGCCGCTCGTTACCGGGGCCGCATCCCGGCCTACCAGATTTGGAACGAGCCGAACATTTACCCCGAATGGGGAACCTATCCGATCAATGCCGAGGCATACACCGCCCTGCTGAAAGAAGGCTACAGCCGGGTCAAGGCGGCTGACCCGGAGGCCATCGTGGTTATGGGCGCGTTGGCGGCCACCATTGAACTCGACCGCCAGCGCCGCTTCGACGCCAACGGCCAACTTATCAGCCCCGGCGGCCTGAGCGACGTCCTTTTTTTACAGCAAATGTACAACGCCGGGGCCGCCCCCTATTTTGACGTGCTGGCCATGCAGGGTTACGGCCTGTGGAGCGGCCCCACCGACCGGCGGATGCAGCCGCGGGTGCTTAACTTTTCCCGCCCGCTGTATGTGCGCGATGTGATGGTTCGCAACGGCGATGCCCACAAACCTATCTGGCTGAGCGAGTTGGGCTGGAATGCCGTGCCGCCGGAAAGCGGCATCCCGCCGGTGTACGGGCAGGTCACGCCGGAACAGCAAGGCCGCTACGCCGCCCTGGCCTATGACCGCATAGAACGTGAATGGCCCTGGCTGGGGGTCGGTTTTTACTGGTTTTTCAAACAGGCCGACGACCGCGAGCGGGCCAGCAATCCTCAATATTACTTCCGGCTGGTCGAGCCGGATTTTACGCCCCTCCCGGTCTACCAGGCGATGACAGAGAAAACTCAAGAACCGCCGCTGATATACCCCGGCTGGCATCAGGCTTATCACTGGGCTGTCACCTACCGGGGCGACTGGCAAGCCATTAAGGAGCCACGAGCCACCTTTGACGACGCGTTACGCTCCGGCCAGGTCGGGGCGACGGCTACTTTTACCTTCGAGGGCAGCAGCCTCGCTTTAGCCCTCGTTCCCAGCCCTGGCCGCCTGCGCGTCCAAATCGACCAGGCCGCTCCATTTGAAATTAATCTAGGCACCAAACCTACTCAGCCAGAAACAGCAAATTCACAATTCACAATTCACAATTCACAATTCACAATTATTAACCTCGCCCACGCTCTGCCCCAACAACCTCACCAGGTCAGCCTGGAAGTCGTTGCCGGCCCGGTACTGTTGGATGGCTTTATCGTCGAAAGCCGGCCTACGCTCAATTGGGCAGGCAGTACAATTATGGTGGCGGCGACGGTGGTTGGAGTGTGGTTTGTGTGGAAACAACGCCGGAAGTAGGGTCATAAATTGCGCTCTCAACACCAGACCTTTTCGGTAACACGAGACCGGCTTTCGCTCCGTTCCCTGGCCCACTCCCTAACTATGCCATTGATTCTACTCCTGGCGGCCATATTACGTTTCTACAACCTATCCGGCCAATCGCTTTGGGCCGACGAGGGCAACAGCGTCGCCCTGGCCCGGCGCGGCTTTATCGAAATTGCCCGGCGCACGGCCTTCGATATTCATCCCCCCTTTTACTACTGGCTGCTTAAAATCTGGACCTTCATTTTTGGCGACGGCGAAATCGGGCTGAGGTCGCTGTCGGCGGTGCTGGGGATTGGAGTGGTTTATTTGACCGGCATCTTGGGTACACGCCTGTTCAGCCGACGGGTTGGCCTGATCGCCGCCTTCATCGCCGCACTCTCCCCTCTCCAGATTTACTATGCGCAAGAAGTCCGCATGTATATACTGCTGACCTTTATCAGCAGCCTGACCGTGCTGACGGCGTATCTCATTTTGAAAAGTGACCGCCGAGTGCGAAGCCTCCCTGTGGGACCGCTGACAGCCGACCGCCAATCGCTAACCGCTGACCGCTGGTATTCCTGGTTCAGAACCCCCGCCGGGGTAATTTATATGCTCACTATCACCGCCGGGCTGTATACTCACTACGCCTACCCGCTTATCCTGGCAGCCGTCAATTTAGCGGCGCTGCTCCGGTTCTGGCAACTTCATCGGCAAACGAAAAAGTTAGAAAGCCCGACACCCTTCACAATTCACAATTGGCTCCTTCTCCACCTTCTCCCTCTCCTCCTCTACCTCCCCTGGCTGCCCACTGCCTGGCGACAACTCACCACCTGGCCCTCCGAGCGACAAGCCACCTCTCTCCTGACCACGCTAGAAACCATCTCCACCACCCTCCTCTTTGGTCTCTCCTGGCCGTTCAACTACACTCTCATTCTCACTATTGGCCTCGCCCTGGTTCTCATTTACGATTTACGATTTACGATTTACGATTTACGACATCGTGCCCTTTGGGTATTTATGTCTCACACTTCACGTTTCACCTTGCTCTGGCTTTGGTTCTTGCTGCCGGTGCTCCTCACCGCTATTATCTTCACGCCGGCCTTTCTCAAATTTTTGCTGGTCGCTACCCCACCCCTGGCCTTGTTACTGGCGCTGGTTGTCTCACAACTCACGTTTCACCTTTCACGTTTCAGCCCAGCCTATCTGGCCGGCGGCGTCCTTCTCACCACCCTTGCCGCCGGCTCGACCCTGTCGCTGTACGCCTACTACACCGATGTCACTTATGCCCGTGACAACTACCGGGCTATGGCTCATTTTATCAAAGCGGTGAGCGGCCCGGATGACGCCGTTATTTTAAACGCCGAGGGCCAACAAGATGTGTTCAATTACTATTACGCCGACAGCACTGTTCCCGAAGCGCCGGTCTATCCCTTGCCGCGCCGCCGCCCCCTGGACGAAGCAGCTACCCTGGCGGAACTGCAAAATATCACTCGCCAGGCCCACAAAGTTTTCGCCGTTTATTGGGCCACCCAACAAGCTGATCCCGGCGGTCTGATCGAGAAGTGGCTCAACACTCATCTATTCAAAGCAACCGACCGCTGGTACGGCAATGTGCGCTTGGTTGGTTATGCCAATCCCCAGGCCAACGCCGCCCTGACGCTTATCCCTACAAATTACCAATTGGGGGAACACATTCGACTCAGCGGCTATGCCCTCTCCTCCTCCCAAGTTACGCCGGGCGACATCTTGGAGGTCGTGTTGGTGTGGCAGACTGACACCCCCCTCTCGGCGGCAGAAGATTATACGGTTTTTGGGCAAGTTTTGGATCAAGCCAATCACCTGGTCGGCCAGCGAGATGCCCGGCCTGTGCCCCTTTCATCTGAATGGCCGGCTGGCCAGGCCATCACCGACCGGCACGGGATTTTTATCGAGCCGGGGACGCCGCCGGGAGCGCATCGCCTGATTGTGGGTCTTTACCACAGCCAGACAGGCCAGCGCCTGCCGGTCCTCTCGCCTCCGTCGGCCGGCGACAAGGATTTTATCGAGTTAGACCAAGTGGAGGTTATCCGCCCGGCTACCCCGCTGCCGCTAGCCGCCTTTCAGATGCAAACGTCTCTGAATATGCCGCTGCTCGACGTGACCTTGCTCGGCTACGATTTGTACAAACTGGGACATCGCTCCTCACCGGATACACCCCTTCACCCCGGCGACCCCATAGAATTGGTGGCTTACTGGACGGCCAGCCGCCCCGTGAAGTGGCCGGAAGACAAACTTTTTATCCAGGTTGTAACCGCTTCTGGGCAAGCCACCCCTCTTTTCGTCACCCGCCAACCGGCCGGGGTCGATTATCCTATCCGAGAGTGGCAGGCGGGAGAGATTATTCGAGCGCAATATAATTTCTTTTTGGAAAATCTACCGCGGGGGACTTACCGGTTGGCCTTAACTTTGAGCGCCGGTGAGGTATCGCAGCAGCGAGCGACGGCTTTGACCGGATCGTTTCGAGTAGAGTAAAGAGCTACCAATTTTTTCGCCAATTGGCCGTGACGATGGACTTTTTTAAGGTGATTTCAACCGGAACTTCTTCTGATAAGACGGCTTTTACGGTTTTGCGATCATCCGTTTCCACGACACTCAACGTCCAAATGCATGGTACGGGCTTGGTGTCAACCGTGACGTCATAAAAACCGGGCGGCCAATCAGCGCCCACTCTCAACGGTCCCCAACCAACCGGCCCGGAAGGATAGGAGATGGTTGAGTAGTCGCCGCAACCGGCCCGCACAAATACACCGTTGACCGGGCTGCCGTTCTTATCGGTAATCGTGCCCAAGAAACGGGTCAGGCCGGCATTGCCATCGTCGAACCAGCCGGTCGGCTCATACTGATACTTGGGTTTGGGCGATTCGGCGGGTGGCGCAGTGTCAGCGACAGGTTGGGGAGCCGCAGCCGCCGGAGCAGCCGCCGGGGCGTTTCCGGCCTCAACCAGGGGAACAGCCTCAGCATGGCTGGCGCTGACTACACTACTGGCGACCCAGCCGGTTGAACCGGGGGTGATTTCAACTTGCCACCATGAGCTATCGGCATTTCGACCGATAATGCGCACAGGCGTATTTGCGCTTAAAGCGCCAATCACGGCAAAATTGGTTCCGGGACCGGATCGAAGATTCACTGTGCCCGGCGCAACAAGTTGAGCCTCCAGTTCCGGTTGGGCAGCAGCCTCCTGAGGATTTTCTAAGGCAGGGTTGTTAGTGGGATTATCCCCAGAAGATTGGATCACCCGGGTAGCGGTTGGCGTAGGCACAGGTGGCACGGGTGTCAGCGTGGGGATGACGATAGCCGGCGGTTGGGCCGGAGCAGGGGTAAACGTAGGGATGGGGGTCCGGGTGGTGAAGCCCTGGCCCAATCTAGGGTCAACCAGTTCGGTAAAAAGGGTCGCAAAAATCAGATAATTGACTAAAAATAAAACTATGGCTAAACTCCAATATCGAGCTTTCATCGGCTCGCTACCTCCGCCGCTCTGAAAAACTTAAGCCACTAAACTCATTATACCATACAAATTCATGTAGACATAATCTAAAGTACTCTAAATTGTAATAGTTCTTTTACCCAACCATGAAAGTTTCGGTTATCTGCACCGTCCTCAATGAAGGACAGGCCATCCAAAAACTACTGGACTCGCTGGCTCAACAAACTCGTCCGCCGGATGAAATTATCTTTGCCGACGGCGGTTCTACCGATGATACTATCGCCGTTCTGGAACGGTCTGCGACGACCCACCATCTCCCCGTGCGCGTTCTCGTCGAGCCAGGCGCGAATATCAGCCAGGGGCGAAATGTGGCCATCGAGGCCGCGGCCGGCCCCATTATCGCCAGCACCGATGCCGGGGTTCGCTTAGATCCGCGTTGGCTGGAAGAGCTACTTAAACCCTTTCAGACCCCATCTCCGCCTGCCGTCGTCTCTGGATTTTTTGTACCCGATCCACAAAATGCGTTTGAGGTGGCTATGGGTGCAACCGTATTACCTACCCTGTCCGACATCAATCCGGCGACGTTCCTGCCCAGCAGCCGGTCTATCGCCTTTCTGAAGTCGAGCTGGTTGGCCGCCGGTCGTTACCCGGAGTGGCTGGATTTTTGCGAAGACTTAATTTTTGATTTTCGGCTGCGCGACACTGTGGGTTCATTTGCTTTTGCTCCTCAGGCCGTGGCTTACTTTCGGCCTCGCAGTACCCTGCGCGCTTTCTTTAAGCAGTATTACCACTACGCGCGCGGCGACGGCAAAGCCGACCTGTGGCGCAAACGTCATGCCATTCGCTACTTTACCTACCTGGTAGCTCTGCCCCTGTTACTGGTTTTGACCTTCGGGGTGTCGTGGGGATGGGGACTGGCCGGGCTTATGCTGGGGTCGCTGGGTATGTTCTATACTCCCTACCGGCGGTTGCCTCGACTGTGGGACAAACTGTCCGCCTGGGAAAAGCTGCAGGCCATTTGCTGGATACCCCTGATCCGGGTTACGGGTGATATGGCCAAGATGATCGGTTATCCTGTTGGCTGGAAATGGCGATTGGACCGCTTGCCCACTCAATCCCACCTACGCTGGCGAGAATCCTAGCAGTGATACCTTTGCTAACTATCCTAACTGGGGTATAATCTTAACAAGTGCCTCTTCTTTAATGTCTTCGTTCAACAAGCTTTTTAGCCTACTCTGTAGTCCTTGCAGGAGCGCACCTTGGTCGGCAAAATCCTGGGCAATCGGTATCGAGTACTTCGTGAAATTGGCAGCGGGGGCATGGCCTGGGTCTATTTAGCCGAAGATACTAAAGAGAACCAGCTCGTTGCCGTCAAAATTTTATATCCTCAATTCGGTCAAGATTTAACCTACGTTCAACGCTTTAACCGCGAGGCGAAACTGGCCAGCACCTTAACCGATCCTCACATCGTCCGGGTGCTCGATTATGGAGCCGACCGCGACATCTACTACCTGGTGATGGAGTACATTGAGGGTGAGGATTTGCGGACAACCCTCAGTTATAGAGGCCCCTTTCCCTGGAAAGAAGCGCTTGAGGTCATCGACCAACTAGCCACCGCCCTGGAGCATGCCTATCTGCATGGCGTGGTCCACCGAGACATCAAGCCTCAAAACATGATGCTCACCGAGGATGGCCTGCTCAAAGTCCTTGACTTTGGCATTGCTCGCGTCCCTACCCTACCCTCGCTTACGCAGTCGGGTTTCATTGGTTCGCCTTACTATGTTTCTCCTGAACAAGCTATGGGCGATGAGGTTGATATCCGCGCTGATATTTATTCGTCCGGCATCGTGCTGTACGAACTATTGAGCGGCAGCATTCCTTTTGACGCCAAAAGCCCCTGGTCTATTATCAGCCAGCATATTGCCAATGAACCTCCGCCCATTGAACTACCTCAAGGCGATATTCCGGCCAATGTTCAAGATCTCTTGAAGCGGATGGTCGCCAAAAAACCTCAGGATCGTTTTCAAACCCCAACAATCCTGCGCCAGTCTATCGCCGCCGTCCTGGCCGGACGGCCGGTGCCGGATCATATTTTTGATACGCAGCCGGTCATGCCCTTCGACCCCCTGCTGTTAGCCGATAGTCTCTACGAGCGGGCGATCGAAGCAGCAAACGCCAAAGAATGGGTACGAGCGGCCGACCTTTTGAGCCAAGTACTGCATCTCAATCCAACTCATGCGGAAGCTCGCGAAAAATTAGCCCAGGCTGAACAAGAGGCATTCTTGTTGTCGCTCTACAATGCGGCCAAACGAGCGATGAAAAATAGCCTCTGGGAAGAAGCGATAAATAACCTGGCCGGAATTATTGAAATTGACCCAAATTTCAAAGATACGGGGGTATTGCTGGTTGAGGCTCGCCGCGCCCTGGAAGTAGAAAATGGGCGACAACTGGTGATTACCCGCTACAATGAAGGAACAGCCCATTTTGAGGCCGGCCGGTGGGGTAGTGCGATGGAGGCTTTTCAAGAGGTAACCCGGCTTGCCCCCGGCTACCAGCGGGTCGATCAACTCCTGGCAGAGGCTGAACGTCAGAATAAGCTGAGCCAGCAAAGTGCCCGTAAAAATCCTCTCAAAGATGTAAGTTGGCGTTGGGCTTTGGTCATCGTCGGTTTGCTCATCATTTTTATCCTGACTATAGGTCCAACCCTTACCAATTTTGCTTTTAACAGCGGCACTTCCATTGCAGAGAATAATGACCCCCAACAACAGTTGAAGACCCTTTACGAGCAAGCCCAGCAGGCTATCCAGAAAGGCGACAAGAAGACAGCCATTGCCCTGCTAGATCAAATTCTAAAGGAGAACCCGGATTATGCCGATGTGGCCAACCTCAGGCGGGAATTAGCGGCCACCCCTACACCCGTTCCGACGACCACCCCTACGCCCCCCCCTACACCTACTCTCGTTCCCACCCCAACAATCGACACTCTGAGTGTTATGGTGGATCAAGCCGAAGCGGCGATTGAAGCGGGAGACTGGACGGAAGCTATCTCCAGGCTTGAGGAAGTGCGTTCCAAAGACATCGAATATGAAAAGGCTCAAGTCGCCGCTCTATGGTGTGACGCCTACGCGGGGCGAGGGCTAGAAACAATAGCTAATCTTGCCCCAAACAGTAAAGAGAAAAATAAGATTGTCCAATCAGCCCTGGCCGACTTCGAGGCCGGCGCAGCAGAGTGTCCCCGGCGAACCGACCTGCGCGATCAAGCCGAGCGAGCGACAGCCTACTTGCAGGCGCTTGATACGCCGATAAGCAACCATGATGAACTGATCCAAACACTGACCCCGGTTGTTGCAGTCGAGCCTGATTATGCCGGGGGAGATGCCAAGATTTTGCTCTACCAGGCGTATCTTCATCGGGGTGATGCCCGGCGCGAACAAAATGAAATTGTAGGGGCCTTGAGTGATTACGAAGCAGCTCTGGCCCTCAATGTCAAAGACCCAAGCGAGGGGCAGACCCGCCGGGCTGAATTACTTCTATCCTTTAGCGGCCAACCGGCCCAACCACCTACTAACACTGCGACAAACGCAAACACTCCTGCCGCCGCCACATCAATGCCCAGGTCTACTCCTGTTCCCATAAAATATGGTGAGCCTCAACTCTTGAATCCGCCCGAAGACGCTCTCTTTGCCGGACGATTTACCCCTGTTATTTTGGAATGGGAGCCAATTGGTAAATTGGCCCAAGACGAATATTACGATCTGACCATTCAGTACATTTTTGGCGACGATTTTGTCTATTGGGGCACGGCTACAAAGGAGACCAAAATCCAACTAACCCCGGATATTGGGCTAGGCCGAGCCGGCGGCGACCGTTTCCGTTGGTATGTTACGGTCAGGAAAGCCAATACCGCTGCCCTTTCTAAGAATAAGATTGATCTTCCATTGAGCCAACAGAGTAAAATCAGGACCTTTGTCTGGGTGCCTTAGTGGCTGTCCATCAAAAAGTTTTCAGTTATATCAAGGGTCAAGTTAATGGCCTCACCTGACATTAGTCTCTCCCTCCTATTGCCCTCATCTCCCTTGTTGGATATAATCAAGCTATAAATCAGTCCTTTCTTAAAATTCCAGTGTTCCACCAAAATCTATTCAACGCCCGGATTGGCGCAGCAAGAGATAAAATAATTCATGGCTCAAGTTTACAGAACTGATCTTCTCGAAGAAAATCTAAAAGAGTTATGCTCCAGGTTGGATGGGGTACAGGGGGCGGTCATCGTTAGTATTGAGGGCTTTGTCGTCGCTTCTTATACCCCCGGTGAAAGTGATAACGAAGAAGAAGGTCCAACCAGCAGTCCTCAAGTAGCCGCTATGGCCGCCACGCTGATTGCCTTGGGTGAAAGAACCCTGTCACGTTTGGCTCAAGGTGAGATGATTCGCCTGCTCATCGAGGGAAATGACGGCGGGATGGTAGTGGTGCCGGCCAACCGCCGAGCTTCGGTAGCCGTTATGGTGGGACGAGAAGCCAAAATGGGCCTGGTGCTCTACGCTTTGCAGCAAAGCACACGCAAAATTAGCGCCATCCTGGAAGGGGGGATGAACCAGTGACCCCAACAAACGATACCAAAATAAAAGATAACCATCAGCTCTTGAAAGAAATTCTGGATGAATTAGTTTCACGCAACCCCGATATTCTGAGCGCCCTGGTCGTCAGCGATGATGGGTTGAATGTCGCTTCGGGTATTCCCCATGTGGATGACGACTCTATTGCCTTAGTTGCCTCTGACTTGATTGACATGGCCGACGAATTTAGCAGCCGCCTGGGGCAAGGTAAGCTTCATCGTATTCTTTTGGAGGGTGAAAACCGCACCACCGTTGTAATAGACGCGGGCGAGCATACGGTTTTAGCCGTACTCATCCCCGCCGACTCCAAGCTGGGTTTAATCACCCATTCTATGCGCCACGCCGCCGATCAAATCGCCTCTGTTTTTGACTGAGGTTTACTCTATACCGCAAATGAAACCTGCCTTCTCACCAACGTCGAGAGGGATTCCCTTCGGCCCGGTTCAAGGCAGGTTTCACTCGCTACGCTTGTTCACACGAAGCGTGACATGGCCCTTTTATTCTCCCGCAATTGCCTTAACCAGCTCCCGACAAAAAGCCGGGATGTCTTCGACCACCCGCCCCCAGACAAGATTGCCATCGCGAAAGGCGGGCTGATCCACCCAGGTAGCCCCGGCATTAACCAGGTCGTCCTTAATACCCAGGCTGCCGGTAGCGCGATGTCCCTGCACAATGCCGGCCGAGATGCCAACTAACCCGGCGTGACAAATCAACCCTACGATTTTGCCCTGTTCATAAGCCTGACGCACCAGGCCGGTTACTGCCGGGTAGCGGCGCAGTTTATCGGGCGACCAGCCACCGGGCACGACCACCGCCTCAAAATCATTGGCGCTGACCCGGTCGGCAGCTACTTCGCTGGTGGCAGCCAAGGCGTTTTTCCCACGCACTGTCTTATTCGCCGCCGTACCGACAATGGTAGTGACCGCCCCTTCCTCGCGCAGGCGCATCACCGTGACCCAAAACTCCAAATCCTCGAAGCCTTCTTCGAGTAGAACCGCAATTCGTTTACCTTTAAGTTTCATCCTTGTCTCCTTGATTAATAGACCGGGAGCCGGGGACCGGGAGCAACTTGATGACCCGGTCCCCGGTCGCCAATCTCCGGTCAGTGATTGCTCTAATATTATTCTATCACGACTCTATTAAAATTCTAACAATTGTCGCTTATGATGTACCCATTGATTAAGCAGAATACAATAGGTGTGAGATAGCACTTTAGGAGGATTTAATTATGGCTAAAATTATAGGAATCGACCTCGGTACGACCAACAGTGTCGTCGCCGTGATGGAAGGAGGCGATCCGGCCGTGATCGCCAACGCTGAGGGTGGCCGGACCACACCCAGCGTGGTTGCCTTTAACAAGAACCAGGAACGACTGGTTGGCCAGACGGCCAAACGCCAGGCTGTAACCAACCCCGACAACACTGTTTACTCCGTTAAGCGACTGATAGGCCGCGACTACGAAGATACCGTTATCGAGCGCAAAATGCTATCGTACCAGGTGGAAAAAGGACCTAGCGGTGATGCGCGTATCCGTGTTCCGGTTATGAACAAGGTTTACACGCCGCAGGAAATCTCGGCCATGATCTTGCAAAAGCTCAAGACGGATGCCGAAGCTTACTTGGGCGAGACAGTGACGGAAGCGGTTATTACTGTTCCGGCTTACTTCAACGACAGCCAGCGCCAGGCGACCAAGGACGCCGGCAAAATTGCCGGCCTCAACGTCCGCCGTATCATCAACGAACCGACCGCTGCAGCCCTGGCCTATGGCCTGGATAAGAAAAATAACGAAACCATCCTGGTCTTTGACCTGGGCGGCGGCACCTTCGACGTCAGCGTGCTGGAAGTAGGCGACGGCGTGATCGAAGTCAAGGCAACCAATGGCGACACCCACCTGGGCGGCGACGACTGGGATCAGCTGGTTGTCGACTGGATGGTGGCCGAGTACAAGAAGGAACAAGGCATTGACTTGAGCAAAGACCGGCAGGCGCTGCAACGTTTGAAGGAAGCGGCAGAAAAGGCCAAGATCGAGTTGTCTTCGGTGATGGAAACTGAGATCAACCTGCCGTTCATTACTGCCGACGCCAGCGGGCCGAAGCACCTGCAACTGAAACTCAGCCGCAGCAAGTTTGAGCAACTGACCGAGGATTTATTGAACCGGTGTATCGGGCCGTTCGAGTTGGCCCTTAAGGATGCCGGTTTGAAGCCGGGCCAGATTGACGAAGTGGTGCTGGTGGGTGGGTCTACTCGCATGCCGATGGCGCAAAATTTAGTCAAGAAGCTGACCGGCGGCAAGGAACCGCACAAGGGGGTCAACCCGGACGAAGTTGTGGCCGTGGGTGCGGCCATCCAGGCGGGAGTATTGGCCGGGGAGGTCAAGGATGTGCTGTTACTCGACGTTACCCCGTTGAGCCTGGGTGTAGAAACCCTGGGCGGGGTGATGACCCGACTCATCGAGCGCAACTCTACCATCCCGACCAAGAAGAGTGAAATCTTCAGCACCGCCGACGATAGCCAAACAGCGGTTGACATCCACATCTTGCAAGGCGAGCGGCCAATGGCTGCCGACAATATGACCCTGGGCCGTTTCCGACTGGAAGGTATTCCGCCCGCGCCAAGGGGCATCCCGCAGATTGAGGTCACCTTCGACATCGACGCCAATGGTATCTTGAACGTCAACGCCAGGGACAAGGCTACCGGCAAGGAGCAAAAGATCACCATTACCGCCAGCACTAACCTGAACAAGAGCGACATCGAGCGGATGGTGCAGGAAGCCGAACGCCACGCCGACGCCGACCGTGAACGTAAGGCTCTTATCGAGGCCCGCAACTTGGCCGATAACCTGGTCTACCAGGCGGAGAAGTCGCTGCGCGAACTGGGCGACCGGACCGACTCGGCCATCAAAGCCGAAATTGAGAGCAAGGTTGCCGACGTCAAGAAAGCTTTGGAAGGCGACGACAAGTCGCGTATCGTCAGCGCCAGCGAGACTTTGCAGCAGGCAATGATGAAACTCGGCCAGGCGGCTTATCAGCAGCCGGGCCAGCAGCAACAACAGCCAGGCCCAAATGGCCACGGTACGGATGAAAACGTGGTCGAAGGCGAGTTTACCGAAGCGTAAGTCAACCAACATTTCAAACCTGTCAGGTCTCCAAGACCTGACAGGTTTTCGGCCAGGCTCCAAGTAGCCCCTTTGTATCTTTGACACCCCTACCTCGTCATGTTAAGATAAGCCCGTCAAACCCTGAACAATATTATTTCGTTCCCCGGAAGCTATATTCAATGACGAAAAGACATCCGATTTCGAGGGGGATGGAAACACACCCCTATCTGTTTAATACTCTGGCCGAATTGCCCCCGGCTCTCCAACAGGCAGCCCAACAAGCCCTGGAGCCAACTGAGCAGCCCCTTAGAATTTTTTTCGTGCCGGCCCAATCGTTTCTCAAAAACTGGTTTAGCCAACGATATGTTCCTCAGCAGGTGTTGATTTTCACCGTTCAAGGGGTGCTCCACGTCCAGGAGGCAGCTTCGCCCGATCAGCCGGCCCAAGCGATTTATCTGCGGGCAGTCGATCTTTTGTATGTGCAACTGCGTCTATTGTTACTGTATGGCCGCCTGGAGGTGGCGGGACAGGCCAACAGTAAACTCGCCCGGGTCGTCGTGGAGTTCAATACGGTAGGGACATGGCTCTTACTACCGGGCTTACGTCACCTGCTACGTTTGGCTTGCGGGCAAACAGGAACTCCGGCCGAGGGCTTGCCCGAGATAGCCTTGCCTGAGTTCCAAAAGTTACCCCTCAAGTTTAAGAATGGGTTACGGATTTACGGGTTGCAGTCCGATGAGGATGTGCAAGGGATCATTTTCCAACCCGGTATTTGGGAGCACCGCTGGCCTTTCTTCGACCACCAGGTGATAGCGAACACCTTGCTCGCCCTGACCGATCGGGAAGTTGTCATTGTCGAAGAAAACCGGACCGGCGAGAAAAGCCCCTATGGCTGGATTTTTACTTATTGTCCCCTGGCGGGTGTTAAGGGGATAAAAACGACCCCTGACGAAACCCGGTCAGAGCTACACCTGCATCTGGCCCGCGCCGGCGTGGCCGTGGATCGCCAGCTTACCCTCGAACCCGAGGCGGCGCTGGCCTGGCAAAACTTGTGGGCCGATCACGGCGATAGTAGAAATTACCAAAAATCCGATCATATCAAATAAGGAGCAGGAAAACTGTGAACAGTGACAAAATCAAAAGAGGTTTTGAAAGAAGTGGGCAATGCGCGCTTCTCCATGCCACCGGATTGACCAAAAATGCGTTTGATAAGCCCTTTATTGGCATAGCCAGTGCCTTTACCGACCTGGTGCCGGGTCACGTCGATATGCGCCAACTCGAACGGTATATCGAAAAGGGTATTCATTCAGGGGGCGGCTATGCCTTTATCTTTGGGGTACCGGCTATATGCGATGGCATCACCATGGGGCATATTGGGATGCATTATTCGTTGCCATCCCGAGAGATCATTGCCGACACAATCGAATCGGTTACCATCGCCCATGCGTTGGATGGCCTGGTTTTACTGACAAACTGTGACAAGATTACGCCGGGTATGCTGATGGGAGCCATGAGGCTGGATATTCCGGTCATCGTGGTCACCGCCGGTCCTATGCTAACCGGTAGGTACAGAGGACAAAAATTAACTTTGGTCAAAGATGCTTTTGAAGCGGTTGGCTCTTTTCGGGCGGGAAAAATCACCGAAGAAGAACTCAGCCAATTTCAGCTTGAGGCTTGCCCGGGGGCAGGGGCCTGCCAGGGTTTATATACGGCCAATACAATGGCTTGCCTGTGCGAGGCAATGGGTATTTCGATGCCGGGCTGCGCGACGGCCCTGGCTGTATCGGCCAAGAAAAAACGGATCGCTTATGAAAGTGGAGAGCGCATCGTCGACCTGGTTAAGGCTAATCTATCCATCCGGCAAATTTTGACCGGGGCCGCTTTTGAGAATGCAATCTACGTTGACATGGCTTTAGGGGGTTCGACCAATACAACCCTGCATTTACCGGCTATTGCCTACGAAGGTGGACTTGAAGTAGGCTATAATGATTTTATCCGCATCAGCCCCCAGGCCCCCTATATCTCCAGCATTCAACCCTGTGGGGACGATTATACCATGGAGGATTTGGAGTATGCCGGAGGTATTCCGGCGGTGATGAACACGATCAAACCGTTACTGAGAGACTCGCTTTCGGTTTCCGGGCAGACTATTTTGGAGGTGGCCGACGCCGGTTGTGTGGTGGATACTAAGGTTATCAGGCCCCTTGACGATCCGATCAGCCCGGAAGGTGGGATCACCATTCTGTTTGGCAGTTTGGCCCCGGATGGGGCCGTGGTTAAGGCTTCGGCTTTGAGTCCAGGGATGCGGCATTTCATAGGTTCGGCCAGGGTGTTTGATTCGGAAGAAGAAGCCATGCGAGCGATCCTTGACCATCGGATTGAAGCCGGAGACTTTATCGTTATTCGATATGAAGGGCCAAAAGGTGGTCCGGGCATGCGTGAAATGTTGTCGCCCACATCGGCCCTGATTGGCCTGGGGTTAAAAGATCAGGTGGCCTTGTTAACCGATGGCCGCTTCTCCGGGGGCACAAGGGGAAACTGTATCGGCCATGTAGGTCCCGAAGCCTACGAAGGCGGCCCCATTGCCCTGATCCAGGAGGGTGATAAAATCGAGTATAATGTTGACCAGGGGAGCCTCGACCTTTTGGTTGACCCCAACGAACTGGCAGAAAGGAAAAAGAAGTGGCAATGCCCAGGCCCAAAGATAACAACTGGCTATTTGTCAAAATACATCAAGCTGGTCTGCTCCAGTAAGCAGGGGGCTATATGTAAATAAAAATTCGCCCCCAAAGCGAAATACTCCAGTATTTCCCATATGACGTGGAGGAGTGCGGAATTCATTCCGCTTTTGACCGCCTGGCAGAATAAATTCTGCACTCCAGCAGCTTTACCACGCTAAGTGGGAAATACTCAAATACTCCTTTGGACGATCCAGACTTTGAATTCCTGTTCTTGTTCCGGTATAATATGTATTGATATGCAACGATACGTATTTACATTGCAGGCAGAGGAGCAAGATCAAGTGACCCAACAAATTACGATTAATGCCTCGGAGGGCCATCGGTCTTTTGGAAAGTTACTCAAGCGCGTTTACAACTCGGATGAACATTTGGTTGTTGAACGAGACGGCTTTCCGGTGGCAGTTATTATGTCCTATCAAGAGTATGAACAACTCAGCAAACGGCAGGGTGAAGTCATCTCACCGGAACCTCTACCCCCGGTGATGAGCTTGGAGGAGGCGTTTGGCTCTGTTACGCCCATTAATCAACCCGAAGACTTTGCTGCACTTCGGGAGGCGGCCATAGAGGATCATGTACAGCAGGTTGTCAAGAAAATGGAGAAAGAGTAATTCGCTATGCACTTCGTTGACACGAATATCTTCATTCGTTATTTTACTCGTGATGATCCTGACAAGGCCCAAGCCTGTTTCGAATTGTTCAAACGAGCCGGGGCTAATGAAATTGCCCTCACCACTACAGAGGCGGTGATTAGCGAGGTTGTGTACGTGTTGTCCTCAAAGAAGACCTACAATCTGGATCGTCCAGATATTCGAGCGCGTCTTTATCCGTTATTATCTGTGAAAGGTTTACGACTGTCTCAGCGTAAAATGATGCTGCGTGCCCTTGACTTGTACGCTGCCTACAATGTTGATTTTGAGGATGCTATTATTGCGGCCCAAATGGAACGCCAAGGCATTGATAGATTATACAGTTATGACCGTGGATTTGACCAGGTTCCTGGAATCACTCGACACGAGCCATAGTGATAAGTACGATACAAAAAAGCTGACTGAACGAATTACCATAGACCCTGAAAGTTAACTTTCTGCCCCTTGACTCACCTTGCATGATGATAAGTTGTTAGGTACACTAAAAATTGTAAATTAGGACAGTTGTGGAGGATGCGCAATGACAGGGTTAGAATTATTACAATCTGTTCAATATGTGACAGTAAAAGGAAAGCGGTTAGCTGTTATCAATGCAAATGATTGGGAAGCCTTGATAGAATGGCTAGAGACGCTAGAAGATATCCAAATTGCCAAGCAAGCCTTTGCCGAATTAAAGACATTCGGTGGTGACCGGAAACGAGCAGGTTGGTTACTTTGGGATGACGTCAAAGGGGAATTGGGGTGAGTTGTTACACCGTTTACGTTATTCCAAGCGCATGGCCCAAGATTAAAGAATTGCCGGGCAATATTCGCCAACGAGTAAAACGAGAGATTGACTCATTAGCTGATAATCCACGTCCTTCAAAGAGTAAAGAGTTAAATGTATCTGATTTTGAGCCTGAAGTGCGTCGGCTTCGCTTGGATCAATGGCGGATTGTGTATGCTATCACCGAAGCCGATAATATTGTTGATGTACTAACAATACGTAAACGCCCGCCATATGATTATGGAGATTTAGAGGAATTGCTTAGAGAGGTTTAATGAACCATCCCCCAAAAGGAAAAAATCCCCAAATCCCGGCCCAAAATGACTGGAGAGAATTTTTCCGGGCAGCTATACTCAATTCCGATCCGGCCCCATTTCTACTGCCCCTTGAAACTGTCGGCAAACTCCCGCGTCATTTTTACATACTTATCCCCATAAAGCACACTCGGCTCGATGTAAGTTCCTTCGACCCACTCGTTGAAGCTGCTGAGCAAGAGCCAGTCGGGATTACTTTTGAGGGCGGCGTCAAAGGTGGCCTGGTACAGAGCGCCATCCTCCCGGTCGCGGCGGTGGGGCTGGTTGGGCACGCGCACATCCGCTTTGCAGCCGGCCCGTAGATCATCCCAACCCGGGCTAATGGTGGCCAGCCAGAGTTTGGGCCGGCCGGTCTGCTCCGCCCACCGGCGGACTTGCCCCGCCCAACGAACGCTTTTGCGGTAATCGTCGGGATAGTCAGCGTGGGTGATCTTGAATACGTACAGGCCGTCAAACACGGCCAGGTAAGACGCATCCAGCCCTTCGGCCATCCACCAGGCCTGCCGCTGGGGGTCAACTTCGTCTCGCACCGCCGCCCAAAATTGTTGGGGGGTCTGCCCGGCCGCTACCGGCACGCGATAGACGTCAATAAAGAAAAGCACCGGCTTACCGTCCAGGTGCAGAAAATTGGGCTGGGCGCTGTAACGATCCATGAGGTAGCGAATCGCCTCGGCGACATTCTGCTGATTCGGGTTGGGGCGGGCGGGCCAGATATGGTAGGAAAAGACAACGGTTGAGTAGAAGTCGAGCCACTGCGAGCGGGCCAGTAAGACCTCACAATTACGGTCGGTGCGGTCGCCGGGACCGAACCAGTGCAGCAGAAAGCCGTCCAGTCCGGCTTCACGGGCCAGGCCGATGTGGCGCGTAATAGCCGCCGGGTCGTCGGAAGCGTAAGGCTCAAGGGGCAAATCGCCGGCGCTGATGTTACAATCGTTCCAACCACCGGCGTCATACCAGGCAAAGTATTGGGCCAGGACCAAGCGCGATTCGCGGGTGTAAAAGGCAGCCTGCCCGGGTTGGGGGGTGGCCCGGGCAGCCAGTAAGCTTGGCAGGTTGGCCAAAACCTGGGCCGACTCACTCGCCCGGGCCGCAGCTTGAGCAGTGGCGGTGGGATCAAGCTCGAATTTGACCACGCGGGTGCTGGTTGGGGTGGGGACAGCAGGCGTTGGCGTGACGGCCCGCCGGGTGGGCAAAGGGATAGGTGTGGACGTGGCGGTAGAGGGCGGCGTGGGTGTTGGAACCGGGGTGATGGTTTGAAAGAGTTGGGCTACGCCTGGAATCTCTGGCTGCCAAGTAACCCATAGGCTCACGCAACCGGCTATCCCCAGGAACATGAGCACGAACAGCCAGGGCTGCCACTCCCAAGGTTTACCTTCCATCCCCTCCTATCCTTCCCGTTAGCTGGGTCTGCAGCTAGAACTTTTTTCTAGCAACGCAAACTCTGTCCGCCGGTGTCTTTTTTTAGCCTTCAGCCCTCATTCTTCAGCCCCTACCCTCTACCAAACAGCTTGGCGATAGGAGAAACTTTTTTCGTATCTTTGGCTTTCACGGCGGGGACGTTGAGGTCGATAATAATCTCTTCGAACTGTAGTCCTTCTGCTGTTAAACTTTGCTCTATCAGATGGCATAGGTTTTCCTGCAAGTGAGCTTCAAAAGGGACCGAGTTGAGAAATTGCTGCGTCGGCACAGACTCGCCCGGCCTGGTGCGGATGAAGACGGTGACTTGTAGCGCTGTAAATTCGGGTTGGTTCATATATACCTCGCAATAAGAGTATAGCCAATTATGCCCCAACTAGCATCATAACACCAAACTGATGGGAACATCTATGAGGGGAGACAGACAGGTAGTTAACAGAGGGCATAACCCGCTGAGGACATCCTGAGAGTTAAAAAAGGGAATAGGGTCTGGATTAACCGCTAAGTTACAACAAAGGCCAAATCGCTTACTCGATCCGCTCGCGTCAGGGCTATCACCCTATCGACGAATTGAGGGCATAACCCTACCTGCCGGTTATAATCAAACAAAGCTTCAATTTCATCTTTGGCGAGATGGGCCGTAATCTGTTCGTTTTCAAGAACGGCTTCTTTGAGCGGGTGGCGAGCTTCAAAAGCGGCCATGGCCGTGCTATAAACAATATCGTGAGCGGTTTGTTTACCAATCTTTTTGGCCAGGGCCAGCATCAGCCCTTCTGATAGAACATAACCGTGTGTTGCTTCCAGGTTAGCCAGCATCCCGGCCTGGTCTACCTGAAGATGAGCGCACATCAGCTTGCTCAAACGTAGCAGCGACCCGGCCATTGCGCAGGCCGGGGCAATCAAGCCCCATTCCGCCTTCCAGGACCGGCCGTCACGCTCGTGGTCGTGGACCAAGTTTTCGGCCAGGCAGCCGGCATGGTGACGAATGAGACGGGCCAGGGTACCCAGGTGTTCGGCAATTTCGGGATTACGTTTGTGAGGCATGGTAATGCTCCCCACGGTACCTTCGACAAACCCCTCACGCACCTCCCCCAGCTCCGGGCGCTGCAAGTTATAAACCTCCTGGCCGATTTTATCGAACGTAGCCGCCGCCATAGCCAGCAGATTGATAAATTCCACCTGGGCATCGCGGGCCGTATTCCAAACGATGTCGGGGGGGTGTAATCCCAACCTGGCAAAAAATTTCTCTTGCAGTTCAAAGCCCTTATCGCCAAAGGACGAGAGCGAACCCACCCCGCCGGCCAGTTGCCCCACCCCCAGCCGCTTGCGTACATCCTTCAATCGCTCGATATGCCGCCTGATCTCACGAACCCAGATAGCCACCTTGAAGCCAAAGGTAATCGGCAGGCCGGGCTGGCCGTGCGTGCGGCCTGACATCAAGGTGTTACGATGAACTTCGGCCAGCGCCAGCAAATCGGCCTCAATCTCCCGCAGATCGCGGAAGACGATATCCCAGGCTTTGAGCAAGGCCAGGGCGGTCCAGGTATCGGTAATATCCTGAACAGTAGCACCATAATAAATCCACTCACCGGCTGCGCCGCCACAACGCTTTTTTAGCTCGCGGATCAGACCCAAGGTGGAATGGCCGGTCTCTTGATAGCCTTTCCGCAGGTCGTCTATGTCCAGCAGCTCGATATGGCACACCCGTTTAATTTCCGGCACAACTTCAGCCGGAATCAGGCCGATCTCGGCCTGGGCCTCCGCCAGGGCGGCAATGACATCTAGCCAGCCCTGGGTGCGCGGGACGTCGTCAAAAATGGCCCGCATCTCCTCGGAACTCCAGGCTCCGCCATAAATTTGTGAGTCGATCATGTGAATAGGCATAATTATCCTCCTATCAATCCATCAACTCTCTGGCTCTTTCAAACAGCTTTTTTTCGGCGGCCTGCCCTCGTTCCCGGCAGGCTGTTTGCCAGGTGTCGCCTTCCAGGGCCGTGTTCCGAAAGGCGCTGATCATTTCTCGCACCGACGAGGGACTGGCCCCTCCCGGCCCGGTTCGAGTATCAACGATATTAACCGGATTCATCGTTGCGGCAATGGTTTCATTCGACAACCCCACCGGGCGTTGAATAATGGCCTGGGCCGCCGCATCCAAAATGGCGGCGGTGAGGGGGGTGGCTGCTTCCACAGCGGTCCGCACGGCCCGGCCTACCAGGCGATGAGCCGTGTACGCGTCGAGTTTACAGGTTAGCATAACGACTTCGGTCAGGTCGGTGGCTCCGCTGAATCCTTCGCCGGCCCGTTGAGCCATCAAGGGGCGATTCACGGTCACAGCCCCCACCGTTCCCGCCAACAGCAATAAGGTTTGCCCGGCTTCGGCCAGGGCCTGGGGCACATCGCCATAGGCAAAAACGCGGTTATCCACCTGGCCCGAGGGAGTCATCTGGTGGACAGCCGTACTCACAAATTTCCCGACGGCCTCGCGGGCTACCCCTCGCACAAAAGCCAGGCTGTAAGGGTTTTTCTTCTGGGGCATGATGACGCTGATGCGGGTGTACCGGTCGGCTAACTCGACGAACCCAAATTCGGCCGTGGCCCAGATTTGCAGATCTTCGGCCAGCCGGTCGGCGTTGACCAAGATAGCGACGAGGGCGCTCATCACCTCGATGGGGCCATCGGGCTGCCACATAGCATCGCGGGTGTGTTGGACGAGACCCTCAAAACCGAGCAACTCGGCCAGGCGCAGCCGGTTAAGCGGTAGCCGTGAGCCGTTGGTGCTGCCCGACCCGGCCGGGCTGAGGTTGGTCCGCTCGTAAACAGCCCGCAGCCGGGCCAGGTCGCGGGTCATGGGCTGCACAAAGGTCAGCAGATAGTGAGCCAGGGTGGTGGGATGCGCAGTTTGTAAATAGGTGTAATCAGGCATGAGGGTGTCAAGGTGGGCCTCGGCCAGGGCCAGGAGCGCCTGCATTAAATCGAGCAGAGCTTCCGCCAGGGCCAGCAGCCGCTCCCGCGTGACGATCAAATAGGCCAGCGTTGAGACTTCCCGGCGCGGGCGCCCGGTCTGCAACCAGCCGGTCACTTCCGGCGCTTTTTGGCGCAAAACATATTCGCGGTTGGAGTAAGCATCGCCGCGAGCCGGGTCAAAGGGAAATTGTTCGGGCGGAATCGTATGCAGTTCAAGCAGAGCAGCCAGCAGCCCGGCTCCGGCAGCAGGCGGGATAAGGCCGGTTTCGACCAGCATAACGGCGTGGGCCAGGTCGGCCAGGCTCATGGCCCGGTAAAGGAGGGGGCCATCGCCAGCTTCCAGGGCAAAGGCCGAGGCTACCAGCTCCGGCGCAGGGCCTTCCTTCAGCCGGCCGCCCACCCCCAAATGCCCCACTTGCTCATTCATCCGGGTCCCCCACGTCAAGTTGAGGCGCAAAGTGGCGGAAGGTTTCAAACCGCAGGCCGCAGCGCAAAGCTTCCAACCCCAATACATCGCTGGGTTTGACGTTGCCAAAGTTTATGTTAGGTCCGCAGCGCATAATAAGGGCGGCCTGCTGCCTTTGCATGGGCGCTTCCCAGATGATCTTGGGGTTATAGTCGCCCAGGCATTTAATGAGGGCCTCCATCTCATCCTTACGCACCATCCCATTTTCATCGTAAATGCCGATACCTCTGCCCGACTCGCGGGCCTCCATAATGACCATTTCTGCGCCTACGGCCAGGTCAGCCGCCACCTGGTCGCAAACTTCCGTCGGCGAGAGGTGGATCGTAGGATCCTTTTTACCTACTTCACTGATCACCTTGAAGCCGGCATCACGGGCGCGTTTGATAGCGTCATTGCGGACATGGCGCGACATGGTAATGGTACCGTCGGAGATTTCAAGCGCATTAAAGCCCAGTTCTTTGGCCCGGCAGACATATTGGGGATAAACTCCCTGAAGCAAAGCAATTTCCATCAGGGTGCCGCCCGGATAAATGTCAACGTCGTGAGACCGGACAAGCTCAATTTTGCGGCGAACCAGGTCCTCATCCAAAAAGACAGAGGTGCCAAAACTGAGCTTGATCTGATCAATGTAATCGCCGCTCAGGCCCAGCAGGTCTTCGATATCGTAGAGGCCCTGGCAACGATCAAGGAGCATGGTAATGCCCTGTTCGCGGGGTTTAGTATTCATTCGGCTGGGGACCAGTTGAAGGATCAGATGATTCCAAGCTTTAACCTTCAATTTACCCTCCTTTTCTATGACCACTATGAGTTACTTAAATCACCATATATTAACGCTCTGAGCGCCTCTTCTACCTGGGCCAGAGTAGCCCCCCAGGGTACAATAGCCAGGTTGCCGTCGATCTCAATCCGATCTTCCAGCAAACAGCACTTCAACAGGGTCAGGGAGCCATCAGGCTGGACCAATTTGCGGGGGCACATGTCGATCCGAGGCGCTTCATCGCCGTAAAAGTGGCGGTGAAATTGCCGGCTGCGTTCGCAAGCAATCATCGTCCAATTGTGACGCTCAGGCCGTTCGTCGAGGAAGTAAGTGGGAATATTGAAGCTCAAACCGGAGGCGCGGCAAGGCAGCAGGAAAGCTTCAGCGTCAGGGGCTTGAGTGGCCAGGTCTCGTAAGTCGATATTTTCGGCAAGCAACTCGACGGGGGGCAGAGCGGCCACGTAAGCCAGGACTTTTTGAGCCATTCTAAGCAGTTTGGGCGGCTGCGGCGGCGTAACCTCGACCACCCGGATTTTTATGGGGTTGGGATGGTGGATGAAGTTGACATGCCCATCCATACCTCGCACCACCAGGGTTGATTCCGCTCCCAGGCCCAGAGTCCTGGCCTTCGCGCCCAATGCCGTAGGGTTGCCGGGATCAACCTGATCATCTTCCACCAGAACGCAGGTATCGGGTAGAGCCAGGACGGCCACGCCGGTGATCGGGCTAAACAGAGGCTCCTCACTCTCGCGGCTTACGGCGGCTACAGCACACTGCCGGCCTTGCTCCAGCACCACGTAACGGGTGCGGCGGTAGGAATCTTTACCATGCAGGTGAAATCTAACAGCTTCTTCGGTCATGGGGCCGCTATAAGGCTGCACACTGACCTGGCGATAGGGTAAGGGTACTAAATTTTGCGCAGATTTTTGGTTATTGTTTTCCATTGCTTATCTCACGACAAAAGACGAGCGCAGCATTATGTCCTCCGAAGCCAATCGAGTTGGTCAGTGCCACGGCCAGGGGTACAGTTCGGGCCTGATCCGGCACATAATCCAGGTCACGGTCCGCATCGTTCAACTTCCTTAAACTTCAACCCCATCACCCTGACTAATCATCCACTCCTAAAAGCCGGCCATAATAATCCACATGGGCCTGGGCCGTAACAGTCCAACCAAAGGCTTTGGCCGTGGCCAATCCGGCTGCGGCCAACCGCCGCCGCAGTGGCTCGTCCTCGGCCAGGCGGAGCATGCCGGCGGCAATAGACTGCTTGTCGGTGGGGTCCACCAGGAGGGCATTTTCTTCCGGCACTAAATATTCGCGGAATACCGGCAGGTCAGAGGCCAACGCGGCTACGCCCGAAGCCATTGCTTCCAGGACAACCAGCCCCCAACCTTCTTTGACGGACGGGAAAGTTAAAACATCGGCGGCATGGTAAAGCAGGGGGATACGCGCCTCCGGCAATACGCCCAATAAGAATATATCTTTGTCTCGCCGGAGGTCGGAACGATCAAGCAGTTCAAAAAATTCCTTCCGGTAGGCTTCATAATCCAGCAGGGTCGCGCCGCCGCCCAGAATTAAAACGGCCGGGCGGCCCTGAGCGGCCAATTTACGGCGTACTATTTGAAAGGCATGTAACAAACGGATGGTGTTCTTACGGGGTTCGATACCGCCAATGTTTAGAAAGATCAATGAGTCGCCCAGACCTAACTCGGCCCGCGCCTGGGCGCGTTGGGCAGGCGTGGGCGGTTGAAAACGGGTAACATCTACGCCGTTGTGAATCACGGTCGCCTCTAAGCCAAATTCATCGGCCAGGCGTTGCTGCCAATAGCGGCTGACCACAATCCGATGATCCGGCCGGAAAATCGAGTGATCCTGGCACTGGATTAAGGCCGGGCTGATAAAATCATCCAGGTGGTGGATGGTCCGCACAAACCAGGGAATCTGCCCGGCTGTACGAATGCGCCACAGCGCATTGGCCGAGATACAATCCTGGGCGTGATAGATATCAAACGAGCCGGCCTGGTTTTTGACCAAGAACTCATAGTAGGCCTGGATATAACGTTGAATGCGGACATCCATAGGTTCGCCGGCCTCGTGGGTTTCAGAAGGGATCAGGGTAAACGGCGCGGTCGTGGGGCGAAAGAAGGTGGTCTGCTCCGGTTTGCTCAAGGCATAGATGTGAACCTGGTGTCCCAACGCCTGGAGATGTTCGGCCAGCGCCAGGGTATGCACAGCGCCGCCCCGAGGCTTGGTCGAATAGGTAAAAAGGGCAATACGTAACGATTTTCGATTTTGGACTGCCCGTCTGGCGGACGTCGACAGTCCCCCTGACGGGCGTGGACTTTGCTCTTTCAACTCTCTTACTTCCTACTTCCTACTTCCTACTTCCTTCTTCTTGACCTCTGTGATCATCTCTTTGAGGGTATCGGGGCTGTCGCCGGCGGCAGCGCGATGGGCCACCTCTCTAAACCCCTGTCCCGGGTCTATCCCGGTCTGGTCGTACATTCGACTCATACCTTCTACGGTCTTACGAGGGTCAACCGGGCGCAGTTCGCCCGGCTCTACCCGCCCCTGGGTGCGAATCAAGCCGGGACGTGAGACGAGACGAGTCAATTCCGTGCCATCGCAGCGCTGGCAGTGTAATTCCTGCGGCTCGCTCAACGTCCGCACCAAAATTTCAGAAATCTGCCCACAGGCTTTACATTGGTATTCGTAAATTGGCATATTTCCTCCACCGAGTCGTTTACTCCATACCTCAACTCACAATTGCCGCCGCGGCTCGGGTCGCCTGGGCATTGGTAGGCAGTACCAAAACCCCCGCTTCACGCAGCAAGGTCTCTTGTTGCTTGAGGTTCTGGGGGTCCTGGTCGGTGCCACAAACATGGGCAACCACGACCAGGTAGCGCCCTTGTTCTGCGGCTTTGGCTTTGGCTACTCGGATCGTTTCGGCCAGGGCGCCGGCCGGATTAGAATGCGAGCCGTAACCAATCACCACATCCATCAGAATGACGGCTACACCGGGGTCGTCGGCCTCCTTCAAGATACGTTCCTGGCGCAGCCGGGTGTCGATCATAGGGTGAGGCCGGCCCCGAGTAAATTCCTCATCGCCCATGTCAACACAGCTATGTTCACGGCTCTGCCAGGCATCGGCCAGGCCCCATTCAGGACGTAAGGGAATATTGGAGTAGACCGCGGGCAGCCGGTCGGCCAGAATATCCATCGCTTCATCACATAAACTTCCCCCTGAGAAAAGGCCGCGCAGATAACTCTGGCCGGACCCCAGGCGCGCCCGTTCGGCCGTTACCCATTGCTCAAGCGTTTGTGCGGCGATTTTGAAGCGCGGCTCATCTGTAACGCCGGCCCGGTTCAGGGCTACCTCGGCCGTATCCTGCAAGGTTGTGGTAAAGGTAATAGGACCAACCTGACCGGAACGTTTGCTGCCCAGGAAGTTGACCACCACCGGCTTGTTGGTGGCTTGAGCGGCATCCAGGATACCCTCGGTAACCTCCGGCGACGGGGGCTTGGAAAGAAGTACAATGACCTTTGTTTCCGGGTCGGCGGCCAGCATAGCCAGGGCCTGGCGCGTCATCAGGCCATTGATCGTCTTCGACATATCTCGCCCACCCACGCCGATGGCCTGCGAAATACCGGCCCCACCCCGGTCCAGCAGGCAAGTTACCTCCTGGAGGCCGGTGCCCGAGGCAGCCACCAAGCCAATAGGCCCCCGGCGCACGACGTTGGCAAAAGACAAGGCCACCCCGTTGATAATAGCGGTGCCACAGCCCGGTCCCATCACCAATCGCCCCCGGGCAGCGGCCAGTTGTTTGAGGGCCAGTTCTTCAGCCAGGGTGACGTTATCGCTGAACAGAAAAACATGCAAGCCGGCTTGCAGCGCTTTGGCCGCCTCCAGTGCAGCATACTGGCCCGCCGTAGAGACAATAACCAGGTTGGCGTTAACTAAAGATTGGTGAGCTTGTTCCAGGGTTTGGGGACGGGCTTCTGCCTGGCCGGATGTGGCGGTGCGGGTGGTCTGGGTCAAGACGATATCGGCCTGGGCCAGCGCACCCTGGGCGGCTTCGTCAGAACCGGCTTCAACCACGATCATCAGATCATTCGGGCCGGCGCTTTCGACCCCTTCGGTCAGCAGGCCGGCTTCCGCTAAAACACGTTTGTTGGCATCGGTACCCATGGCGATGATCGCCTGGCTCACTCCTGCCAGATTCGAGACAGCCTCCGAGGCTCGCATCAGGCGGACGGAGTCATAATAAGTTTTTGGTTTAATCTGACTGACAAGTGCCATATTCTAACCTGCCTTGCTATATTTCTCATGTAATGTGGCCGTGGCCGTGGCTAACTCGGCCCGGGTGGTAAATTCCTGGCGAGGGTCGGGAGGAGAAATGCCTCGCCTGGGCTGACCGGTATCAGGGTCCAGAACCAGCGGCTCAAGCACATAGAGCCGACCTTTTTCCAAATCGAGTTCGACGGCCGTGTACAAACCGAGGCCGTCGGGCAAGTGCATTTCCAGGCGTCGAAAGAAAGAATGGCCGGGCCGATTCGTTTCGTTGTCGTAGAGCACCACCCAGGCTGATCCCTCTGCTTTAGCCTCGGCTATCCTGGCCTTAGCTTCAGCCTCGGCCTGAGCTTTCGCAATTTCTTGATAACGTAAGTAAAAAGCAGTGTCAAGGGCCAGGTCGTAGTCCACAAAAGCAAGTTGAGGTACGCCCAGCCCATCGGCCACCTCCACCACCAAATCAACAGTGGTTTGACGGTAGGTATCGAGCAGCACCTCTGGTGTAGTGATATCGTTTAAACGATCAACTACAGCCCGCACCAGGCGAATACCGGCCATGTATAACTCCGGTACGTCGAGCACCGAAGCGTAATACTTGCCCTCCCTCTTCCGCCAGGTGTTAACCAGGGCGCTCATTTCAGCTTCGACAGACACGCCGGACCTCCTCAAAATAGACCGCCGACCGCCAACGGCAGACCGCACGAATTATTTTCATCACGTGTACCCTAACACAGTGGCCTCTGGCTGCGGCAACTCTGTGGGCAGGCCCCAGTTGTGAGCCAACGCGACTAGCGCCCGGTCGAAGATATCAACCGGAATGCGGGCCACGCCCGTCCCAATTTGCCCAACCGTTGGGCTGGTTTCGTGCAACACCCCCGTAGTGATGAAGGGAACAGTCCGCGTTTCAACCACCCGGCGCAGGTCGAGGCCCAGGGGGGTATTTTCGCCATCCATTGTCGGCAGGCTGAATTTCCGATGGGTGGCCAGGGTAATCGTTTTGAAGGCCCCAACCGTAGCTATCTGGTCGGCCAGGCCGCCCCCTACAAAGGCAGCGGTAGTTGGGGCAGCGGCAATAGCCATCCCGCCCAACCCGCACGTCTCGATGATGGCGCTATCGCCGATGTCACCGGCGGCATCGGCTACACTATAACCGGTATAGTAAATGGCTTCGTCCATAGGCGAGACCGGGCCAACCAACCAGCGGTCGTCCAACCCGCCCACTCGGACCATACAATCCACCCCGTTGCGAGCCATAGCCGTGACGACGGTGCTGTAGGGGATGTTGTGGGCAGCATCCATCGTAGATTTAACCGCTGCCATGGTGAAGTTGAGGAAGAAATGGCTGTTATTGGCGACAAAGCGCATGATCTCGGCCACAATTTTGCCGCTCACCCCGGCTTCCAGCATGGCCGGGGCCAACTGCCGGGCCAACAGGGCAGTACAGGCCACACTGCGGGCATGACATTCATCGCCCATTTGCAGCCCTTGGGCTACGATGTCAAACACACTGATCGGGCCGTCATGCTGAATGGCCTGCCGCACCGCCGGGGCCAGGGTATCCCTCATCCAGGCCAGCCGCTGCAGTGTTTCGTCATCACAAATGCCAAACCACAGCACGTTACCCCGGCCTTCATTGAAGGCCGCAAAACCGTAGGTATTATAGGTTTCGTTACGCACCACCAGGACGGGCATAGAGGGCGAGATAATACCGGTCATCGGCCCCACCGCCCCGTAACGGTGGCAGGGGCTTAGGTGAACCTGACCGCTTTCAACCAGGGCTGCGGCGGCGTGTTCCGTCTCGGCCCAACCTTCAAAGCGGATAGCTCCCAGCACCCCTCGCTTTTGGGGGCCGCACATACGCTCCCAGGAAATCGGCGGGCCGGCATGCAAAATCGTGCGGGGGGGCAGGCCCAGGGCTTGCTCGGCCGGAGCAATATCGACTACCTGGGGGTTTGCGTTAAGGATGCGGTCAAGAACCTGGGCGTTGGCGGCGTTAATACGCTCCATTAAATCCTGGTTACTGTAGATTTTTTTCAGGATTTCCACCAGTCCCAGGTCGCCGCCGGCCGGCGGTCGCCAATCAACGTCAACCACCGGCACGGATTGTTGGCGCAGAGCCTCGGCAAATTCGGCCACCCCCACGTTAACAACCCGTAACTCGGTGCTAAACAGCTCGCGATCAATTAAGATAGATGGGTCATTCGTCATCAGATTACTCCACAGCTAGAGTAGATTGGGCTGCCACGTCAACCGGGCAGCCCTCGATCAGGGTATTGCTGACAAAACAGTAACGTTTGGCCAGGTCGACCAGTGGTTCAAGCTGGTCCTGGGGCAGGTCGGCATAGACGACCACATGAATTGACCTGAATCGAAAAGCCTTGTCATCCTTCTTGGCGAATGTCTCCAGGGTCACTTCACCCACAGAAATGCGGCGTTTGTGGGCCAGGTGAACCACCGACAGGCACATACATGTCCCTACGGCCATCAACAGCAGCTCGGTGGGCATCGGGCCGGTGTCTTCGCCGCCATACTGGGGCATCTCATCGCCCGGCAGATGGTGAACGCCGCGAATATCGGTTTCGGTGCGGTAACCGCCTAACCAGCGCACCCGCACACTTCTTTTGGATTTTTCTGCCCCGGTTTTCGTCGGCATGAACGCTAGTCGTCAGCCGGCCCTCGCTGCGGCGACCACTGCTGCTGGCGGTGAACAAAAAACAAGCTCATCAACCGGCTGCGCAGCGGCCAGGGGGTCAGCTTAAAACCGGGCAGAAACACCCACCGCATCAGGGGATAAATCCAGCCTTTCTTGGGCGCGGGTTTTACCCCCAGGTTAGGATACTCACGTACCATCGCTTCCTGGGCTACATGCATCAGGAAGCCTTCGGTCAGAGCACGGAACTTATTCATCACGCCGGTAGGCGAAGGGGTGCGAGTAGATATGGGCATCGTTTCAACCTTTCTACTTCTTGAGCTCGGCCAGGGCATTATTGGCGGCGGTAACAATAGGCTCATTCAGCGCGCCGATGGGTGGGGAGTAAACATTCTCCATGGTCGCCAATTCTTCTATCACCGCTTCTTTACGAATGGCAAAGGCCAGGAACTCGGCCCGCTCTTTGACGCCCTCGCCTCCAGCACATTGGCCGCCAATAAGCCGGTGCGTCTTGGGATCAACCAGTAGTTTGACATACATAGGCTCGTGGGCCGGATGGTAACGGGCGGCGGTTATGCCGGAAGCTTTACCGAGGATATAGGGCATACCCATCGCCTTGGCGATTGTTTCTGAGACCGGCACGCCGCCGACTTGCACGCCGGCGCTCAGGCCCCACGGCACATAAACCGGCTGGTAAGCGCGATCCCCACCGACCGCATTGATGCCGGCAATCCGGCCCTGGGCGTAAGCATAAGTGCCGGGGACAAGGTTAACCGGCATCTTTAACAGGCCGTGCAAAACCTCGATACAGGCCCCCGCCGCATAAACATCGGGGACGTTGGTGCGCATATGATCGTCAACCACAAGGGCCCCGGTGGAGCCGGTTTTGATCCCAATCGATTGAGCCAGTTGGGTCACCGGTTTCATAGATGGAACAAGGATAGCTATATCACAAGGAATCTCACCCTGACTCGTTTGAACAGCCGTCAGGTGGCCATCCTTGCCGGTGAAACCTAACAGGTCCGTACCCAGGTGGATGTGAACCCCCTTCTTTTCCAGGTGTTTATGCAGGATGTCTACCACATCGGGATCGGCAAAGTCGGACATGAGCCAGGATCCGGAATCGACCAAGTGGGTCTCAATCCCACGATTGGGCAAGGCGTCGACCAATTCAACACTCACCGGCTTGGCCTGCCAGACGACTACCCGCTTTGCCTGGTCTAACCGTTTATCTAGTTCCATCACCCGGCGAATGATTTTGATGTATTCTATTCCGGCCAGATCAACACCGGGTAGGTTGGGGACTGCGTATTCCCAGCCCGTACACAAGATCAGCTTGTCAAAGGGAAACACCTTCTGGCCAGCGTGGACCTGGTGCTGATCGATGTCAATGCGGTCCACAGTGGTTGTAAATTGCAAGTCAAGCCCCATGTCCAGATAAAACTGGCGTGATTGCAGGAATAACTTATCAAAACTTTCTACTTCACGGCCAATAACATAAGGCATACCGCAAGGACTGTAGGCAATATCCTCAAATTCGGTGATAAGGGTGACGCTCGCCGAACGATCATACTGCTTGGCCGTAGCGGCTGCTCCTGTCCCGGCGCTGCCACCGCCGATGACGACAATTCGATTAGACATTTTAGCTGAACCTCCTAATTAACCATTAAGTGCAAAGTGTTTAAGTAGATGGAAGAGAAAAGCCGATGAAAGGCTCGGCAGCCAGATTCCACAAGGTTGCGGCGCGGTCGTTCTGGCGTAGAACGACCTGGCGGTTTACTGTCGCCTGGCCGATAGCGGCGCAGGTAATGGCCCGCGCGGCAAAGACGGCCTGTACGGCCGCCACATGCTCAGGTGGCACGGCCAGGATAAAACCGTAACTGGGAAAGGCTAACAGCCAGTCCAGATAACGATCTTCGGTCCCGGCGGGCTGGGGCACAGTTTCAAGATCGATCACCGCGCCCAGTCCCGATAGTTCAAGCAGCATCAGCAGCGAACCAAATATCCCCCCCATACTGACATCACGCCCCGCCCGGCACCACCCAGCTTCGGCAATGGCCGGCAAAATGGCCAGGTCGCGGCCCAGGTCGGCGTCGGACAGGTGAGCCGAACAATTCCAGAAACGAGACTGCGGGTGAAATTCGCCCCGCAGATTGGTGGCGTGCAGTAAGATGTCGCCAGGCTGCACCTCAAAACTGCTTAAAAGCTTTTTGGCCCGACCCAGGATACAGGCCGCCACCGAGGTGGTGTCGCCGGCGGCCGTCAGGTGTCCCCCCACCAGGGCCACGCCATAGCGGGCGCAGCCGTCCCGCAAGCCCCGCAGGATCGCAGCGGCCTCCTCCGTGCCCGTAGCCAGAATCACGTCCACTAAAGCCAAAGGGTAGCCGCCCATAGCGTAAATATCGTTAACATTAGCCAAGATAGCGTACTTGCCGGCCAGGTAAGGATCGGCCCGGACCAGGGGGGGATACATAACTTCGGCGGCCAGGAGGAGATAACCCTCCCCGGTGTCTATAGCGGCTGTGTCATCGCCGACCAGGACAGGCCGGCCTTCGATTAAAGGTGTGGAGGTCATTAACTCACCGGCCAAAACCTCGATTTCACGCTTGCGCTGCCAGGCCGGGGCTGTTCGCAAGGCCGTTATCAATTCCTCCAGAGCCAGTTCAGGCATGAATCAGGTGCGCTCCTTTGATCCGATCAGGTTCTTTGACTTTTTCAAACAACAGAGAGGCTTCCATCAACTGGTGCGGCACTCCGTATTGCTCAACCGGCTCCCCTATTTTTCGCCACCCCAGGCGCTCAAAAAAGCGCACGTTCTGATGTTGGATGTAGGCCAAGAAACGGCGGCAGCCGCGCTCTATGACCACCTTTTCGGCCAGTTTGCACAGGCGCGGGCCTACGGCGCAGACGCTGTAACGATACTCTGCCAATACCGCCAGTCGCCCGCCATACCACAGGCCGGCCTCGGTTTCATAGCAGCGCACGGCCCCCACCACCAGGCCGGTGTCCTGGTCTATGGCAACCAGGTGAACGGCATGGTCATCATGCTCATCCATATCAGAATCCTGGAAAAGACCCTGCTCATGCACAAACACCGTCCGGCGCACGGCAAAATGGCCCTGCCGTTCTGCCTCAGTTTCGGCTATCTTACTAACAATTCGGGTCATGTTACCCTCTTTTCTTGGCCCTACTCAAAAGCGGTCAAGCCGGAACAAGCCCCGCAGCGGGCGCAGCCGGCCTTGCTGTTACGCCAGTTTAACCCATACTCCTTATTGATGGCAGCCACCTGCCGGTAGATGCGGCCCATCAGGGCCGGATCGGGCGCGGGCAGGTCTTGCAGCGGCGTGCCCATGATAGGCCGCAGCGGCACGACAAAGGGATAGACGCCGATTTGCGCCAAGCGGCGGCACCCTTCGATAATCGAGGCCGGTTCTTCACCCAGGCCGACGATCAGGTAACTAGAGACTTGATTCCGGCCAAAAATCTGCACGGCCCGCTCAAAAGCCTCAAAGTAACGCTCGATACTGATTTGAGCTTTGCCCGGCGTCACCCGCTCGCGGACAGATTGGTCAAAATTCTCCAGGTGCATGCCCACCGAGTCGACCCCTGCCTCGCGCAGTAGTTCCAGGTCGTCCAGGTTTTCGGGGGGTTCAAACTGAGCTTGAATATCAATAGTTGTCGCTGCCTTGATCGTCTGGCTGCACCTGGCCAGGTAGTGGATGCCCATATCGTGGTAGTTGATGGTGCCGGTGGTCATGATAAGCTGCTTGATCCCATCCAGCCGGACGGCCGCTGCGGCCACTTCGGCTAACTGTTCCGGGGTCTTAACGGCAATGGTACTGCCGCGCTCCAGGGAGTTTTCGATACCGCAGAACTGGCAGCGCTCCTCAGGGTGACGCCAGCGGACACAGCGCTGCACCACCGTCGTGGCCAACACATCCTGGCCGTGCAGCAGGGCAATCTTCCAATAAGGAATACCATCCTTCGTTTTAAGTTCGTAAAAACGTGGGGTCGAGGGAAATTGGACGGGCATTAACTTTTGTCCGTCATGAGTCAGGCAGTAGCCATCCCCCTCCTCGACCACCGCATAAGGGGAGTGGGCGACAAACTCACCGAGCGTTGGCACCATCGCCGCAACTCCGGCCAGGATAAATGCTTTGCTGTCGGCCGGGCCAGCCCCACCACGCCGGCCTCGACTCTCGACAGGAACCTCAATCCGAGCGCCTAAACTTTGAAGATCAAGAATAATCTCTTGCCACGCCATTACTACCTCTCCATAGAGTATTTCCCAAGTATTGTGGAGGAGTGCGGAATTTATTCCGCTTTTGGCTACTTGGCACGCAAAGCGTAAATTCTGCACTCCAGCAATCTTACCCACGCTAAATGGGAAATACTCAAAACTTTTGTTACCCTAAGAACAAGCCGCGGTGGCCCTTCAACTTAGACGGTCCAGGTGTTCATAACGAGCGCGCCGGCCCGCCAATGCTCGATCAAGCAGTCGAGTACATCCAGGGGATGGAAAGGTTGTACTGCCTCCATCATATCAGCTTCGCGCATGCCATACAGGGCGGCCATGGCGAAGCGGCAGGCGTAGATTTTGCCGCCTTCCTTCTTGATGACCTTGAGTTGGTTGTTGAAATTCATATTACCCGGAAAACCCTCTTTGCCAATCACGGGGAAACCGCGGGTGGCAGAGCCCATCAGCACGCCGGGACCGTACAGGATTAAGCTGACCTCGAAGCCCTTGCGGCCCAGCCGGGTGCCGGTCAGCATGTTGATCAGGCCAACCGAGCCTTCGAAGGGCACCGTATGCATCAAGATGAGGGCTTTGTCGCCCGGGTTTGCCTTGTAATCGGGGAACATTTTATCTTGCAGGTCGATGATCGCTTCCCCTTCTTTGGGGGGGTCCGCATTTAGTATTGCCATGAGAATCTTGCCTCCTTGATAATGATTAAAAGTTGTTTAATTTGCTATTAACGCCTTGGGCTGCTCAGGTATCATCGGCCACCGCAGTCCATGCCTCCCCCTGGGTCAAATTCGGGTGCGTCTACCAGAACTTGCCGTACAGCTTTTCGGCATTGCCCCAGAAAATCTTCTCCTTCAACTCCTCAGAAATCGGCGCGCCCTCGATCTTCCAGTACTCGCTGGCGAAATCGCTCCAGGGGATATCCGAGCCAAACAAGAAGCGATCCGCGCCGATGCCGGTGCGGTCCATCTCCTTCAAGAGCCAGGTCGAGCCGAAACCAACGGCCCAGGAGGAGCAGGTGTAAATTTGATACCCCTCGTTGACCAAATCAAAAAAGCGCGGGACAAACTTGATGTGCCCGCTAACGCCGCCGCCCATGTGGACACAGTGAATTTTGATTTCCTTGCCATACTTTCGCACCAGGGCCAGGGCGTTATCAATATCCGAGCCGCCGCCCGGGCTGGTGTGGATATGGATCGGCATATCATGTTCACGTGCAGCATCAAGGACCGCCTTCCACAGCTCGGCCTCTTCCTCGCTCCACTTCTCGGGGTTGAAATTTCCACCCAGCAAGCAGGTCAGCTTCAGCACAACCATACCCTTCTGGCCAATCAACTTCAGCGCCTCGGCGTTTCGCTCCTTGTCCTTGGGCAGAGGGGAGAGCCAGATAGCGCCTAGCATGCGCTCTTTTTGCGCGCTCTCGACAACCAGGGGGTTTAAGGTAAACGGCTGGGAGGAATCGGGAATACCGTAATTAGATATGACCAGGGAGCGATCGACCCCGTTTTCGTCCATCCCCTTCAAAAAGTCTTCGGCCGTGTCATAATCATACGTCGGGTGAACCGGCGTCGGCAGGCCGTAGAAAGCGTATGATGCGAGGGGGCCAATGTGGCAGTGGTTATCAAACACTTTCCTTCGCTTTTCCATTAGTTACCTCCTAAGTTCGGCTAATACAAAAAATTTACCTGTGAGGAACTCTGCTGAATGAAATATTCAGCAGCGGCGGAAAGCTTATCTCCTGGCGGAGAAACTTTGCCGTACTTCGTTATTTGTCAGGTGTGAATCTTTAATAGGCGTGCTCCTTTCTGAACCTTATCTTTACAAATTAAAGAATGCTGCCCAAGTTCGGTGGGTGCAGCAAATTCTTCTGATATCAGTTCAGCATCGGCAGAGGATCAGGATAACTGCTCTCTCCGGCGCAACTCGGCTAACCTGGCCGGCAGGTAGCCATACGCCGCAGCGGCTGCAAGAGCCTAAACGCAGTCCGGATCACAAGAGAGGCTTGGAGCGGTAAGAGGCCAGTCAAAAACAGGATATGAAACAATGATCCGACCGTAAAGGGGGTAACCCGGGGTAACTACAGGGTTGTATATCAAGATACTGATCTCCACAGCTCCATTGGTGATGAGAACAGAAGATAAATCAAGGCCGGCTCAACCAGGACGAAGGTGGCATGATCGCCAGAGGCACAAGTCAACTGGCCGGCCTTATAACATCATACTACATCAGGCTTACCTGGCTCATATCCTGGCCTGATTTTTGACTTACCAGGAGACGAGATTTGGAACTTTCAATTATCTGTACTTACCTATCAATAAGGCGGGAAGGGTTAAGCGGGGAGTGCAGCATTGGAAAATACCCATTGGACCTGCGGCGCAGCCAGAAAAGATTGGTATAGGATGGGATCGGTTAAACCTTCAAGCACCTGGCGTAAGAGCCAGCCGGCCGAAGCGTAATGCACCTTAGCAATCTCCGGTTTACCCTCGGCTTCTTTAAGCTGGGCCAGGGTGACATGGCAGCGCCAGATCAAGGCCGGACATTTTAAGCCCAAACTAACTTCCAGGGCATCGTTGAGGGCAACTTGCGCCTTATTTAGACGCCCGGCTGCGAGCAGCGCCTGGCCCCGCAGATGGCTCGAGCGAGCGATATTCTTACGCGTCTGAGTGTGGCGGGCCAGGGTCAAGGACTCGTCGGCAGCCTCCAATGCGCCATGCACATCTCCTTCGGCCAGGGCCAGTTGGCCTTTGAGCACAACCATACGCATGCGGTAACGCCAACGCATAAACGTTTCGGGCGAATTGAATAATCCTTCATCCAGGTAGGCTCGCGCCCGGTCATAATCTTTGAGCTGCAAGTAATCGGCCGCCAGGTTGGCAATGGCGTTGCCCTCGGCTTCGGTCAAGAGGGGTTTACCGGCCCGAGCGGCCTCCAGGCTGAGCTGGTCAAACTGGATGGCCTGTTCCAGGTCAAACAAATCGTAATAAACCCAGCCAATCGTATTGAGCAGCCGGGCGCGCCAGAATCGATCACCCGCAGATTCAGACAGGTTAAGGGCTTTTATCAATTCATCCAGGGCAATTTGATACTGCCCCGAACTGGCGTGCGACATCCCCAGCACAAAATATCCCCCCAGCGTCAGGAAGGGGTTGGCAAAAGATTGCCCTAACTCCACGCAGGCCTGGGCATGGTGCAGAGCAGCTTCAAAATCGCTGCGCAGGTGGGCTAACATGGCCAATCCCCAGTACTCTTCAGCCGATAGATTATAAACACCATCCGCCGCGCCCGGCAGGTCCGTAGAGGTGAGGCGTATATTCCCGCTGATCGTAGAATTCAGAATATCGTGCAGTTTAAGGGTTTTAGCCCGCAGCTCGCTGTAGCGAAGGGTTTGGGCCAACCGCAGGGCCTGATCCAGGTAACCACCGGCCCGTTCCAGGCGATGCGCCCAGTAGTGGGCGATGCCGAGTTGGTACAGTAATTCGCCCTCGCGGACCTGATTGCCGATCTGCCGATTGTCTTCAAAGAGTTGCTCCAGATC
Organism: uncultured Caldilineaceae bacterium; assembly: GCA_964622215.1. Taxonomy (GTDB): domain Bacteria; phylum Chloroflexota; class Anaerolineae; order 4572-78; family J111; genus DSQQ01. The sequence continues at coordinate 24,352 of CAZUNT010000010.1, read as the reverse complement.
GCCAATGGCGGAGTCAAAATCTGACAAGGCCAGGTAGGTCTGGGCGCGCCGTTCAATAATGTCTGCGGTTGTCTCAGGCGTTGCCAATTCCCCGTGCTCCTGGCACAAAACCAGGGCGCGGTCGTAATGATGAAGCGCCTCCTGGGGAGCATAGGCCTCGCGGGCCCGGTCGCCGGCCTGAAGCAGGTAGTGGAAAGCCGTTTCATAACGTTCGGCCCGCTCGTAATGATAGACCAGGATAGCCGCCCATTCGCCGAGCAACTGGCGGGCCACGAGTTGTTCGAGCGCCTGCGCCACCTGTCCGTGCAGCCACACCCGCCGGTGAAAGGCAAGATCTTCGTAGAGCACCTGGCGGATCAAACCATGACAAAATCTATAACCAATACCCCTTTCTTCGACGAGGCGGGCGGCCAGCATTTCATCGAGTAAATCCAAGAGCGTGGTATTATCGGATTCGGTCACAGTTCTTAGCAATTCATAGCTAAACTCCCGGCCAATTACCGCCGCCAGTTCAGCTAAGTGGTAAGCAGCCTGGCTTAGATGCTCCAGGCGCAAGCGAATAGCTCCACGAATGCTGGCCGGTACGGCCAGATGGTTATCGGCCACCAGACGCCAGTAATTATCGCGCAGCTTGATTTGGCCCGCTTCTACCAGGGCCAGGATGACCTCACGAGCAAAGAAAGGATTACCTTCCGTGACCTGGTACAAATCTTCGGCCAAATCGGGAGCCAAGATACCTTTACCCAGCAAACCAGTCCCCAGGCGGGCTATATCGGCCTGGTTTAAGCGGGCCAGGCTCAACCATTCGCCCATTTGGTTGTGTTGTAATTCATTACAGAACCGGGCAATCGCCGTGCCGCGCTGGACCTGATCTTCACGAATTGTACAAAGAATCAACACCGGGAGTTCGGAAATACGGCGAATGAGATAGTGCAGCAATTGTAAGCTGGACTCGTCGGCGGCGTGGAGATCGTCCAAAAATACGACCAGGCGTGAATCGCCGGCAAAGGCGGCAAAAGTTACCACAACGGCATCAAAAAGATGCTGCCGGGCCTGCCCCAGTTCCAGGTCGAGCCGGTCCAAATCCGGCGGGTTAGCCGGGGCCAGTTCGGGCAGCAGCCGGGCCAAGTCATGGAGGAGAACTCCCAGCTTCTGGCGCAGCATGGCGGCCGTTTTATGGTTCAGGCCACTACGGATAGCTTCCACAAACAGGCCGTAGGGCAGGCGTCCTTCTTGCTCGTAGGCTGCGCCGTAGAGTATCTGCACCCCAGCCGCGTGGGCCCGGATGACCACTTCTTCAGCCAGCCGGGTCTTGCCCACCCCTTGCTCGCCGCTAATAACAGCCAGACCTCCCTGGCCGGATTTGGTCCGGGCAACCAGCTCGGCCAATTTTTGCATTTCAGGCTCACGTCCCAAAAGAGGCAAGCCCCGGTAACTTCTTGACAGGCGGGCCGGTAAGGTGGGGAGCAGGTTCTCCCCTTTTTCCGGCTCGGGCGGCCAGCGGTTTTCCACGATAGCGTTATACAAAGTAGTCGTTTCGGGGGACGGCTCTACCTCAAGGTCACGCTGGAGCGTCTCTTGAGCTTGACGATACAGTTGTAGGGCGCGATGGCGTTGTCCAACCATAACATAGAGACGCATCAACTCGCGATGCACTTCCTCGTGGGTAGGTTCAACGCGCAAAAGATCTTCCAGGCAACCAATGGCCTTACTGTAAATAGCCTGCTGGGCATATATCCAGGCCATTTGCTGGAGTAAAGTGCAGTAGCTTACATGCAGGGTTTCACGGCAGTCCCTGGCCCAATCCTCATAGAGATCCTCCGGCAATAAATCACCCTGATACAGGGCCCGGGCGGCTTCGTAAGAGTCTAGGGGATTAGACTGTTGGCGGCCCAACTGGATTAAACGTTCAAACTCCTCCAAGTCCACCAAGGCAATGGTATCTCTATTGAGGATTAAACTGGCGTCTTGAAACAGGATGTACTGTTGGCCGGAGGCATCGGAGGAGTCTAGTTGGAGAACCCGCCGCAAAACAAAAAGGGTTCGATGAAGGTTATTGGTGGCTCGAACCGGGTCTTGATCCGGCCATAACAACTCAAGAACTCGATCTTTCAGAAGCTGATAGTTGGGCGCCAGGAGCAGCAGCTTAAAAAGACTTTTCGCTTTACGCCGCTTCCAGGCCTGGTCTTCGATTAATCTATTTCCTTGATAGACGGCAAAACGCCCCAGGGTGTAAATAGTCAGCGGAGGCAACTGAGATGAAGAAGGATCAAGAGGGGGTAACTGGTTCTGATCAGTTAAACTTTTAACTACGTAATGATTGTTACCCATGCTCATCCTTTATTGAGATGAGGTTTTAAACCGATTTACGATTTCAGACTGACGATTTACGATTAGAAAGCCAAAATCCCGATCTTAATCGTAAATCCAAAATTGCAAATCGGATGGACACCTTTTTGTCAATGTAAGTGCTATAAGTGCCGATAGGGTAGGTAGGATCTCCTATGCTTCGGCCAACCAGACCCAGGGGGGAAATTCGGCAGGTACGATGGGTTCGGCATATTCATACCAATCACTGGGGGCCATGATATAACACCCCCCACTGTCTGTGTATGGCACAACGATGGTTTCGCCTGGCTTATCTTCAATTTGACCCAGCCATGCCCCTATTCGATTGGTGTATATACCATCCGCTGAACGTAACTCGTCAACAACTACAATCTTGGTGAGTTTATAGAATGCCAATGAACCCTCCTGTAATTTAGGTCAGGCGCTCCCTAAGTCCAGGTTAACCCGCTACGGGGTAATCTTTGTCAATGGATTCGGGCGACTCGCCGGCTTCCAAACGGGCGACCACATGGTTAAAATCGTCTCCCAAACCTCCCCCAACATCTTTGTGCATTTTACGCATTTTGCTGGCCAGCGCCCGGGGGCTGGTATCTTCCTGGTCATCTGGATGGGTGGGATCAGATAATTTTTGAGAGTGTTTCCCGGCTGAAGAGACGATCCTTACTTTGGAAATCAGCCGCTTTAGATGAGTGCCGTGACAGTAGGGACAAATCACTTGCCGGGTTTCAACCTCGGCAAAACCACGAAAGAAAACAGTGCTTCGTTTCTGACAATCCTCACAACCATACTCATAAATTGGCATAGTCTACTTCTCCATCAGGTTGACAGCTTAAAAATAAGACTTCCCTCATAGATTTTAGACCCGTCTTGGAAATAATGAAAGTGGCAGGTATCACCTTTTAATCGTGACAAATGTCACCCTAAAGACAATACTCTTTCAAATAAGCAACTATTATAAAATAACGGCCAACTTTATTGAGTTGGCCGTTATGATTTGAGATCGGAGCAATGGGCTGATAAATGTCGCCAGTCCACCGTAGCGGCTAACTTTTAAGCGGCTCCGGCGCTTCCAGCAACTGTTTGACTGTTTGCAAAAAAGCCGCTGCCGGTGCACCGTCGACCAGCCGGTGGTCGAAGGTCAGGCTTAAGGTCAGTCTCATGCGCTGGGCAATTTTGCCCTGGTGGATGACCACCTTCTCCATAATCCGGCCCACCCCCAGGATAGCCGCTTCGGGCGGATTGACGATGGGCGTAAAAGCGTCGATGTCGTAGTTGCCCAGGTTGGTAACGGTGAAGGTGCCGCCGCTGATCTCGGCCTGGGTCAATTGACCCGCGCGGGCGCGTTCGACCAACCGGCTGCGGGTTTGAACCAGGCTGGCCAGGCTGTGCCGGTCGGTTTCAGGGATGACCGGCGCCACCAGGCCGTCGTCCAGAGCCACGGCCAGGCCGATGTTGATGTGCGGTATGAGTCGGATCGTTTCGCCGTCGAGGGTGGCGTTGAGGCGCGGATGCCGGCGCAGGGCCAAGGCGCAAGCCCGCATCACCAAATCGGTGTAGGTGACCGGCAGTTGCTGCTTCAACTGTTCCCGCAGAGCCACCAACTCGGTTACGTCGGCCTCGGTGTGCAGGGTTAACTGGGCCATCTGGTGCAAGCTGTCGGCCATCCGCCGGGCGATGGCCGCCCGCATCCCGGCCAGGGGGATAGCCTCCCCTTGGGGCGGACTGGGCGCCAGCATAGTCGAGGCCGATTCACCGGCTGTGCCAATCTGCCGGGCGGCAATAAAGTCCAGGACATCTTTCTCGGTGATGCGGCCTTCTCCGCCCGTGGCAACTACCTGGGCCAGGTCGATGTTGTGTTCGCGAGCAATACGCTTGGCCAGCGGTGAGGCCCGGACTTCGCGAACAGGCGGGGCAGCGACCGGGCCGGTCTGGGTCTGCTGGACCGACTGTTGCGCTTTGACGAAGTCCAGGACATCTTTTTCGGTGATGCGGCCCTCCTCGCCCCTACCAACCACCCGGGTCAGGTCGACGTTATGCTCACGGGCCAGGCGCTTGGCGACGGGTGAAGCGCGTATTTCGCGGGTGGGAGCAACCGGCTCGGCCCGCGCTTCGGGCGGAGACAGTGGGGTTGTTCTGGAGAGCGACTCGGTCTCCAAGCGGGCCAGGAGCTGACCTTTTTTGACGACTTCACCCTGCTGGGCCAGGATAGCCGCTACTTGACCCGTCGCCGGAGCCGGGACTTCAAAGGAAATCTTTTCGGCCTGCAGAATGAGCAGCACACTATCTTGTTGGATCGGGTCACCCACCCGTTTGAACCAAGTTACCACCACACACTCATCAATGTCGCCGAGGTCCTCAGGCACAACAATATCCAGGAGTGGCATAGCAGTTTCCTCTCAGGCGGCCACCAATTCATTCGCCGCCGCCACGATCTTGTCCACTGAAGGCAAAACAAACTGTTCCAGGGGCCGGCTGTAGGGAATAGGCACATCAGGCACGGCCAGGCGTTTGGGCGGGGCATCCAGGTAATCCAGGGCCTTTTCGGCTACGACGGCCACCAACTCACCCGACATGCCGTAGCTCTGGTAATCCTCGTCGACAATAAGCATGCGGTGGGTTTTTTTGACCGAGTTGACGATGGTTTCTTTATCCAGGGGGACCAGGGTGCGCAGGTCCACCACCTCGGCGCTGACGCCGCTGGCGGCCAGTTTCTCCGCCGCGTCGAGGCAACGATGGACCATCAAACCAACGCTTAGAATAGTGACATCCGTGCCTTCATGTTTGACGTCGGCCTGGCCAAAGGGGATAGTATAGGGTTCGGGCGGCACGTGGCCGGTGGCGCGGGGGTTAGGGGTCATCCAGCCCAGGCCCTGTACGCCTTTATGGAAGAAATACATCACCGGGCTGTCGTCGCGGATGGCCTGGGTCATCAACCCCTTGGCGTCGTAAGGGCTGGAGGGGATGACAATCTTGATGCCGGGCACATGGGCAAACAGGCCGTACAAACATTGTGAGTGCTGGGCAGCGTCACTGTAGCCGCCGCCCATAGCCGTCATCAGGACCATCGGCACTTTGGTATTGCCGCTCGACATATAGTGGATTTTGGCCATGTGGTTAAAAATCTGGTCCATCGCCGCGCCAAAGAAATCGGCAAACATCAGTTCGGCGATGGGGCGCATCCCTTCGGTGGCCGCGCCGACCGCCGCTCCGATAAAGCCCATTTCCGAAATAGGCGTGTCCATCACCCGGTCCGGTCCAAACTTTTTCAGCAGCCCTTCGGTAGCCCCAAAAATGCCCCCGTAAGCGCCAATATCTTCACCCATCACAAAAACGCGTTCATCTCGTTCCATCTCCTGGGCGATAGCTTCGGCTATAGCCTTGGAGGTGGTTAATAATCGCTCGGCCATGGTTGATCTCCTCTCTTGCTCATGCAAAGACGTTTTGTAGGGCTTCTGGTGGGGCCGGGTAGGGACTTTCGCGGGCAAAGGTTTCCGCCTCGGCCACCAGGGTGGTCATCTCAGCTTGAATGGCCTCAGCCTCGGCCTCGGTCAGCCAGCCCTGCGCCTTGAGTTGTGCGCCCAGGATGTTGATCGGGTCTTTCTCTTTCCAGGCGGCCTTTTCCCCCTCCTTGAGATAGAGTTCGGGGTCGCCCTCAAAGTGTCCGCGGAAGCGGTAGCAGATGGCTTCGATCAGGCTGGGGCCTTCACCCCGCCGGGCGCGGGCGATGGCCTCCCCGGCCGCTTCGTACACGGCCACTACATCCTGCCCGTCTACCTGCACCGCCGGGATGCCGTAAGCTGCCCCCCGTTCGGCATTGCTGCGGACGGAAGTGGAGGCTGTTTTGGGCACGGAGATGGCGTATAAGTTATCCTCGACCACAAAGACAACCGGCAGTTTCCACACCGAGGCCAGGTTGGCCGACTCGTGAAAGGCGCCGATGTTGGCTGCCCCTTCGCCAAAAAAGGCGACCGCCACCCGATCTTGCTTCTGTTTTTTGATGGCCAGGGCTGCACCGACGGCATGCGGGATACCTCCGCCGACAATGCCGCCGCAGCCAAAATGAAGGGCCGGGTCAAACAGGTGCATGTGGCCGCCTTTACCCTGGCATATGCCGGTTTTTTTGCCAAAAATCTCGGCCAGCATCTTTTTTAGATCAACGCCTTTGGCAATCAAGTGGCCGTGGGGCCGGTGGGTGCTGGTAACCGGATCATCGGGGCGCAAATGGGCGCAGACGCCGGCTGCGACCGCTTCCTGGCCGCTGTAGAGGTGCATCTCGCCGGGAACAGGTCCGGCGGCAATGTCGAAGGCCGGCAATTTTTCCTCGTAATAGATGGCCCCTACTCGCTCCTCAAAGGTGCGGATTTTTACCAGCATCTTGTACAAATCCAGTAAGGTTTCTTTGCTTAAAGCCATAGTTTTACCTCGTTGTACAGCACTATAATTAACCCAAGTTGCTATTTACGGTACAAGCATCCTGAATAGCCCCTTCTTGGGGCGTATCGAAGGGTGCTTGTGTTGGAAAATCATCTTGTTGGAGTGACGTGTTCCACTTCCAGGTAACACGTCACACATCATCACCTCCTTCCGTTCATCGACATAAAAATGCCGGCCCGGCTGGCTGCCTGGAGCGCCGCCGCCACATTGACCACATGCGGTCCATTCTGGCTGAGACGCAGATCGATCTGTTCATCCGCCATGATCGGAATTTCGCGCTCGCCGTCCAGGGCCAGCACTGCCGGGGCGTGGAGCACCCTCTTTTGTTGACCTACGGCCAGCCACTCAACCGATTGAATCGGTACCGGCAGCATCAGCCCCGGGGCGATCGGGGCCAGGACTTGCTGAGACCCCGGCCCGACCTCGATCCAGACACCTGACCGGTCATGCAGCGGAGTCTCCGGCAGGCAGCCGGCAATCGCCGACGCGCCAATCGTAGCCGGCCTGGCCTGGGCGAGAATCACTGCCCGAATTTTAGCTACATCCCAGATGGCCCGGCTGGCGACGAAACGCTCATCGTAAACCACCACGTCGACCAGGGCCAGGTCAATGGGCTGCTCCTCCCGCAGAATCTCCAGCCGCCGGGCCAGCCGAACCGCCGCCGGGTACACGCCCTCCACATTCAAAGCCACCACCGCCGCGGCCAGGCCGGCCAGGGTCCCTTCGACCATCACCGGAAAGACATTATTCGTGCCGGTCGAAATCGGCACAAGGGGCACGTAACCGCAGCCTTTAGCCACCGCCCGGTTGGTGCCGTCTCCGCCTAAGGTGATTATGCAGCCGGCCCCGGCCGCGGCCATTAAGCGGGCGGCTTCGATGGAGTCTTGGGCGGTGTTGGTCAGAGGTATATCCAGCAGGTCAACCTGTAAATTGCCCCCGGCTTTTTCCCGGGCATGGACCACCAGCCCGTAGGGGTCGGGCATGGCCAGAACTTGTTTAATGCCCAGCACCTCCAGGCTGCGCAGCGCCCGGCGGATGATGTTGACTTTTTCGCCGTTGTCAAAAACCGACCCCAACGCCACCAGCCGTCGAATGTCCTTGCCGGAGGCCGGGTTGGCGATAATGCCTACGGTGGCGGTCATGAGCCTCCTTTGAAAACAGACCGCCGACGGCCAACCGCCGACCGCCGAAAGGCGTTTTCATCATTGGTGGCATGCCGTTGGCTCGTAAACACTTCTTCACCATAACCTGGTTGGGCCGGCATAGCCGAGAATATGCAGGGCGCGGGTAGCCGTTTTGGCCGCCTCCTTGACCCTGGGCGTCAGGCTATCCCGGTGGACAGCATAACGATTGCCGGGCAGCGAGATAGCAATAGAGGCTAAAATCTGATCCTGGGCGTCAAAAATCGGGGCGCTGATACAGGACACATCGGGTAGAAATTCCTCCAAATCCAGGCTGTAGCCCTGCTGCCGAACTTCCGCCAGGTGTGCTTTGAGCGCCGCGACGTTGGTCAACGTGTTGGGGGTGTAGGTTGTTAGTTCGTGGCTGGCCAGGTATTGGTCCAATTGCGCTTCGTTAAAATAAGCCAGAATGGCTTTACCCAAGGCCATGGCATGATTGGCCTCGCTGTAGCCGATGATCAGCGCCTTGACCCGAACCGATAAGGGACTTTCGGCGATGGCGGACAGGACAATTTCCTGTCCATCCCAGAGCGAGAGGTAGGCCGTTTCGTGAGTGGCAGCCTGCAGAGCCTGCACGTTGGGGGTGAGGTGCTGCACCAATTGCGCCGGGCTGGCCTGCCCGTGAACTGTGTAGCCGATTTTGCCGCTCAGACGAAACAACAGGGTATCCGGGTCTTTGACGGCGTAACCGGAAGCGATGAGGGTATTGAGCAGGTGATAGCTGGTGCTCAGGTTAAGCTGGATCTGCTGGCTGATCTGCTTGGCGTTCAATCCCTGCGGGTGATGAGCCAACACTTCCAGGATACGCAGGGCGCGCTGAACCGAGCCGATCAGGTCCGTCAGAGCAGGTTTGTTGGGCCGGGGAAAAACGATTGGTTGAAGCATCATTGCCTCATTGCTCACTTCATTAAAAAAGATAAAATTGACTTTTAAGGGTTTGCTGAAGGTTAGGTGAACGTTCTAACGGTAATTAGACGCCGGGATTTCAAATGGTGAAGGATGGAACAAGATTAGGGGAGGTAGCTTTATTATAAACAAATTTGGCCCGTAATTCAAGGGAGTATTTTTCAAATAATGAAATATTGGACCGCTGGACCAATTTTTCCCGGGCAAAAGTTTGGGTTACAATTTTAAGAATTCTTTTACAGGAGTAATTTATTTCAATGAAAGCTGATCTGATTCTTCGTAACGCTCGAATTTATACCGTTGACCCGGCCCGCCCCTGGGCCGAGGCCGCTGCCTGCGCTCAAGGCAGGCTGATAGCCGTAGGGAGCAACGACGAACTGGCCGAACTGGCGGGGCCAGAGACCCGGTTGATAGATGCCGGGGGACGGCTGGTGCTGCCCGGCCTGATCGATGCGCATGTCCACACGCTCCAGTATGCCATCCGCAGCCACGAAGTCAACCTGTTTGGCCTGCGTGACCTGGCCGAAGTCCGGCGGCGGGTTCGCCAGGCGGTTGAGCAAGCCCAGCCCCGCCAGTGGGTGCAGGGCTGGGGTTGGGACGAACATTTCTGGAAAGTGCCGCCCGGCGCAGACCAGCTCGACGATATCGCCCCGGATACGCCGGTAGTTCTGCGCCGGATGGATATGCATACCTGGTGGCTCAACAGCGCCGCCATGCGCCAGGTTGGCCTTACCCGCAACACCCCAGACCCCCCCGATAGCCGGTTGGATCGAGACGCAGCGGGAAACCTGACCGGCATCTTGCGCGAGTGGAACGCCATTCGTTTGGTGGAACCGTACATCCCTGAACCTGATGAAACAACCCTGCAAAGCTGGCTAAAGGATACCATCGCCGAAATGCACCGCCTGGGGCTGACCGGGATCCACGATCAACGGATGCAGCATGAAGGCCGCCAGAGTTTTCGTCTATTCCAGACCCTGCACCACCAGGGAAGGCTCAACTTACGGGTTCATATGCACCTGGCCGCCGAGCATCTGGCCGAAGCGGATACTTTGGGGCTACAACCCGGCTTTGGCGACGAGCGCCTGTGGATCGGCCATGTCAAGGCTTTTGCCGACGGCTCTCTGGGGTCGCGCACGGCCGCTATGCTCGCCCCCTTTGAAGGAGAACCGGATAATAGGGGCGTGGTCGTGACTACCGCCGACCAACTCTGGCAGCTTACCGAACAAGCCGACCGGGCCGGTTTTCCGGTCTCCATCCATGCCATCGGCGACCGGGCGGTGCGCGACGTTCTCGATGTGCTCAGCGAATTTGAGGCCAACCGGGCTGCGGCCGGAACCAGAACATTGCCCCACCGTATCGAGCACGTCCAGGTGCTTCACCCCCACGATTTGCCGCGCCTGGGCCGGCACGGACTGGTCGCCTCGGTCCAGCCGGTTCACTTGATGACCGATTGGTCGCCGGCCAACCAGAGTTGGGGCCAGCGCAGCCGCTATGCCTATGCTTTTCGCTCGTTGCTGAACCACGGAACCCGGTTGGCCTTTGGCTCCGATGCTCCGGTCGCGCCCCTGAATCCGATGATAGGAATTTACGCCGCCGTAACCCGGCAGGACGACCGGGGCGAACCTCAAGCCGGGTGGTATCCCGAAGAACGATTGACCGTTGGCGAGGCCATTCATGGCTATACCGCCGGGCCGGCTTATACGGCCGGCAAGCAGCACCTGCAAGGCTCCATTTCGCCCGGTAAATGGGCCGATATGATTGTGCTGTCTCGCAATCTTTTTGAAATTCCGCCGGCTGAAATTGCCCAGGTTAAGGTAGAACTGACCATTTTTGCCGGCCAGGTGGTCTACAGCCGGAGTTAGGCTGGCTGTTGGAGTAATAGGGCCTGACAAATTTAATCTTTCACCGCTGAGAACGCAGAGATTTTTATAAATTTCTCGGCGGCCTCTGCGCTCTCTGCGGTAAATTTGGGCCACAATGTTAAATCTGTCCATCAACCAATACAGTTGCTTAAAATCGTGGCTAAGAGTATAGTGCTGTAAATTTTTTCATATATAGCCCCCTATTCTTAGAGGAGTCGTCACGAGCTAACGCACGCCGCCGATGATGAAAACGTTCAAACGTTCAAACGTTCAACGTTCAAACGTTATTTACAAAGGAGAGGAGACCGTAAGATGTTTAGATATTTGCACTTAGGATTATTGGTAGCGCTGCTGGCGTTGTTAACGTCTTGCAGCGGGGCGCCGGCGACAACAGCGCCGGCCGCCACAGAGCAGGCCCCGGCCGTTTCTGCGACCGAAGAAAGCGCCGTCGCTGTGCCGGCCACAGAGCAGGCCCCCGCTGCTGCCACCGAAGAGAGCAGCGTCGCTCCACCCGCCGCCAGCGGCGGCGAAATCGTAGTTGGCCTGGAAGGCGATATTGTCGCCGTAGACCCGGCCTTCAACTACGATTTTACGACCAGCCAGGTGGTAAACCAGATTGCCGAGGGTTTGTTAAAATTTGAAAACGGTTCGACCCTGGCGCCGAACCTGGCCGAAAGTTGGGAAAACCCTGATCCGTTGACCTACATTTACAAAATCCGGCAAGGCGTTACGTTTCACGATGGCAGCCCCATGACCATGGCCGATGTTATTTTTAGCATGGAACGCCATCGCAACCCCGACACCGCCTCCTATGTTGGCTGGATGTATGATAAAGTTGATAAAATCGAGCCGGTAGACGACTGGACCCTCAAGGTAACGCTCAAGGAACCGGATGCCTTCTGGCGGTACGTGCCCGCTACCTCAGCCGCTCACGTCATCAGCAAGGCCCATTTTGAAGCCAACGCCGAAAATTACGGCAAGCCGGAGGCCGGGGCGATAGGGACCGGGCCGTTTAAATTTGTCAGTTGGTCCGCCGGCAGCGAAGTGGTCATCGAGCGTAATGATAACTACTGGAACAAGGCCAACGGCGGGCCCTATCTGGACCGGATCACTTACAAGATTTTGCCGGAGGCTACCACCCGCGTTGCCGGGCTGCAAACCGGCGAACTGAACATGGTGGTGTGGGCCTTGCCGGCCGACCAGTTGCCGGTGGTGCAGCAGATGGAGAAGGTCAACTTGACCATGTCCGATAGCTATATGAACGATTACATCTCCTTCAACTGCCAGCGTCCACCCTTTGATAACGTGAAAGTCCGCCAGGCCCTAAACTATGCCGTAGATAAAGCCCAGGTGGTCAAAACACTACAAGGCGAAGCCGCTCTGCTGGGTCGAGCCGTGCCGGTGGGCCCGCGTATCTGGGCTTTTGAGAAAGAGTTGTGGCAGGAAGCCTATGACGCCTTGCCTGCTTACGAAAAAGACCTGGAAAAAGCCAAACAACTGCTGGCCGAATCAGGCGTGGCCGATCAACTCAACGGCAAGGTTATTACCACCGACGAGAACCCGGTGCGCCTGGGCCAGGCCCTAGCCTTCCAGGCCGCTGCCGCCGAAATTGGGGTGCAACTGGAGGTTTCCAAGGTTACTTTCCAGGAAAACACCACCCTGGAATTCAGCGGCGAACGTAATTATGATATCCTGGTGAATAACTGGGGGGCCGATTTCCCCGACCCGGCCGGTAACCTGGTGCCCTTATTCCACTCCAGCAATACCGGGGACGGCGGGGCCAATGCCCAGAACTATAAGAATCCGGATGTGGACAAGCTGCTTGACGAGCAGGGAAAACTGATTGACCAGACCGAGCGGGCCAAGCTGATGATCCAGGCTGAAAAACTTATCGCCGCCGATTCGCCCATGATTATGTTTGACCATCCCAAAATGCCTATGGCGCTTGATAAAGCCTACACCGGCTATGACATGTCGCCGCTGTGGTACTGGGAAGCGTTTATGACCAACGTCCGCAAGGTGGAGTAGGGCACTATCAAGCTCGACCCGGATTTGAACACGGATACACGGATTAAGTCAGTCGCGCTTTGCGTCCGTGTATCCGTGTAAAAAATCCGGGTTAGGCTGAGCAGGTTACTCTAGGATTATAGAACGTGCTGCGATACACCCTTAAAAGGCTGCTGGCCGTTATCCCCATCCTCATCTTTACCTCATTCGTCACCTTTGAGCTGGTGCGGCTCACGCCCGGCGACCCGGCCCTGATTATGGTCGGCGGGCGGCGCACTTCGCCTGAGGTTTTAGAAAATATTCGCCAAAAATATGGGCTAAACCGTGATCCCATCAGCCAATACCTGCTCTGGGTAGGCAACGTATTTCGGGGCGACCTGGGCGAAAGTTTCCGGCTGAAACAAAACGTCAGCGACCTGATCCTGGCCCGGCTGCCGCTGACGCTCAAGCTCATCGCCCTGAGTGTCTTCATCTCAACGCTGCTGGCGCTTCTCCTGGGTATCCTCTCGGCTCTCTACAAAAACAGTTGGATTGATTACCTGGCCTCACTTATTGGCCTGGTGGGGGTATCATCGCCGGTCTTTTTTACGGCGGTGGTGGGCGTGCTGGTTTTTGGCTACTGGCTGGGCTGGCTGCCGACCCTGGGAGCCGGCAAAGGTTTTTGGGACGAACTGTATCACCTGTTCCTGCCTTCGCTGGTGCTGGCGCTGAGTATGCTGGCTCTGACGGCCCGTATGACCCGCTCGGCCATGCTGGAAGTTTTGAACAGCGATTACATCGAAGCGGCCCGGGCCAAAGGGCTGCCCGAAACCACTATTGTGCTCAAACACGCCCTGCGTAATGCCCTCATCCCGGTGTTGACCGTAGCCAGCCTGCAAATGGGTTTTCTGCTGGTCGGCAGCGTGCTGGTTGAATATACGATGGGCCTGGGCGGGCTGGGCAGCTTGATCACCGACGCCATTCAGAATCGTGACTACCCCCTGGTTCAGGGGACGGTTTTAGTCCTGGTGATGTTTTTTGCCCTGATTAACCTGGCGACAGATTTGCTGTACGCTTTGATAGACCCTCGTATCCGTTACAGTTGAAAGGCTCAAGGTGTTAATGGCCGCTGGCCTGAATCCCGTTATATCAGATATTTCCTCCCCGGCGCGGCGCTCGCTCTGGCAGGCCCCGTTTTTTCGCAACCGGCTGGCCGTCGTCAGCGGGTTTATCCTGGTGTTACTGTTTGTTATGGCCGTCGCTGCACCCCTGGTCGCCACCCATGACCCGGCGGTCCAGGATTTGACCCAATCGCTGGCCCGCCCTGGCCCCGACCACTGGCTGGGCGCCGACAAACAGGGGCGGGACACCTGGAGCCGGCTGGTCTACGGGGCGCGGCCCACCCTGGCCGGGGCGGTTTTGGTGGTGCTCATTTCGGAAATTATCGGCGTGCCCCTGGGTTTGGCCGCGGGCTACTACGGCGGCAAAGTGGATAACTTGATTATGCGCGCCCTGGATATGCTGCTGGCCTTTCCGGCCCTGCTGCTGGCTATCCTGATTGTCACCACCTTTGGCCGCGGCCTGACCAATGCCGTGATTGCCCTGGGTATTGTTTACGTGCCGGCCATTGCCCGCGTGGTGCGGAGTGTGGCTATGGTCCAGCGGCAGCAGACTTATATAGAGGCAGCCCGGGCCATCGGTTACGGCGACGGGCGGATTCTATTTGTCCACCTGCTGCCCAACGTTATTTCGCCCATCCTGGTGCAGTCAACCATTGACCTGGCCTACGCGATCCTGGATATTGCCGCTTTGTCGTTTTTGGGCCTGGGAATTCAGCCGCCCGATCCTGACTGGGGGTCTATGCTGGCCGAGGGCCGGGCTTTTTTGCTCCTGTCCCCCTATGTGGCGATTAGCGCCGGCATCGCCATTATGATTGCCGTCATCGCCTTCAACCTGTTTGGAGATGGGCTGCGGGCGCAACTCGATCCGCGCCAACGGGAAATTTAACCATGCCGCCTCTTATGGAAGTGACCCGGCTAACGACAACCTTTCGCACCAGTCAGGGGCGGTTAACGGCCGTTGACGACCTTTCCTTTACCATTATGGCCGGCGAAATTGTGGGCCTGGTCGGCGAAAGCGGCTGCGGCAAGAGCGTTACCAGCCGTTCACTAATGGGACTAATTCCCCAACCGCCCGGTTCAGTCCAGGGGAGCATTCGCCTGGAAGGCCAGGAATTGGTGGGCCAGAATCAACGGGCCTGGCAGCGCGTTCGCGGTGAGCGAATGGCCATGATCTTTCAAGACCCCATGACCTCGCTCAACCCCGTCTATTCTGTTGGCGAGCAGATTGGCGAGGCGTTACGCTTCCACAAAGGGTTGGGGCGCCAGGCCGCGCGAGAAGTTGTGGCCGACCTGCTGCTCCAGGTGGGGCTGTCTGCCGAAAGGTTAGACGCTTATCCGCACGAACTATCGGGTGGCATGCGCCAGCGGGTCATGATTGCCATGGCCATTGCCTGCGCCCCCCGCCTGTTAATCGCCGACGAGCCAACCACCGCCCTGGATGTGACGATTCAGGCCCAGATTCTTGATTTGCTGGCCCAATTGAACCGGGAACGCCACATGGCGCTGCTGCTGGTGACCCACGACCTGGGCGTGGTGGCCGAAGTGTGCCAACGGGTGATGGTGATGTACGCCGGCCGGGTGGTGGAACAGGCCGCTGTGGTTGACCTGTTCCGGCAGCCGCTCCATCCCTACACCCTGGGCTTGATGCACTCCATTCCCGATATCGAGCGGCCTCAGGCGCGGCTTCAACCGATTCCGGGCGCGCCGCCTGACCTGGTGCGGGTTCCCGCCGGCTGCCCTTTTCACCCCCGCTGCCCCATAGTGCGGGAGGAGTGCCGCAGCCAGCGCCCCTCCCTGCGAGAATTATTACCCGGTCACCTGGCGGCTTGCCATTTTGCCGGGGAACTTCTGCCGCAAGTGACACCCTCCGGAGGGAATGGGATATGACCGGGCCGCTTCCAGCCAATCCGCCTGCCCCGGCCTTACTCGAGGTCCGTAATCTGCGCCGGACCTTTAACCTGCCCCAAAATTGGTGGGATCGACTGTTGGGCCGGCCGGCCCAACAAATTGTAGCGGTTGATGGGGTGAACCTGACCGTAACGGCCCGCAGCACCATGGCCCTGGTCGGCGAAAGCGGCTGTGGTAAGTCGACGACCGGCCGCTGCCTCCTCCGCCTGATCGAGCCGAGCGGCGGCAGCGTTTATTTTGAGGGCCAGGATGTATTGGCGGCCGATGCCGGTCAATTGCAGCGGCTGCGCCGCCGGATGCAAATCGTCTTTCAAGACCCCTACTCATCGCTCAACCCCCGCCTGACGGTGGAACAAACCCTGCGGGAAGTGCTGACCTTTCATCACCTGGGCGTTAACCGCTCAGAACGTCGTCAGCGGGCGCTCGATCTGCTGGCCCAGGTGGGGCTGGATGCCGGTCAGGCCGAGCGTTACCCCCATGAATTTTCGGGCGGCCAGCGCCAGCGGATTGGCATTGCCCGGGCCCTGGCCGTCGAGCCGCAGTTCATCGTGTGTGATGAACCCGTATCGGCCCTGGATGTAAGCGTCCAGGCCCAGATTATCAACTTGCTGGCCGACCTGCAAATTGCCCATGGCCTGACCTATCTCTTTATCGCCCATGACCTGAGCGTGGTCCATCACATCAGCAACCGGGTGGCGGTGATGTACCTGGGTCAGGTGGTGGAAGAAGCTCCCACCCCCGAACTATTCAAACAACCTCATCATCCCTATACCCAGGCCCTCCTGGCCGCTATTCCTCGCCCAGACCCGGCACGGCGGCGCAGTCACGCCGCCGTGCGGGGTGAATTGACCTCTGACCTGCTAGACCGCCGCGGTTGTCTTTTCCGTAACCGCTGCCCCCTGGCGCTGCCCCGCTGTAGTGAAACCCCGGCCTGGTTAGAAGTTGCGCCGGACCATTGGAGTCGCTGCTGGCTTGATACCCCCTAGCCAGGCGTTTGTCTAACTCATTGGTCCAACTTGAGCAATGGCGGGGGCGGCTTCAAGTTCAGGCTGGGTCAAGGGCGCGGTTGGGTTTGAGGAACCGAACATTTGCTCAACTAAAGCCTTCATTTCCGCCCGTTTGGGCAGCAGCACCGACGCCCCGCTAGCCGTTCTATAGCTTGTGGTTTGCTCGTGGCTGATAGCAGCCGTTTGGATCTGAGCCGGATCGATCTCGTAAGCCAGTTGGGCCAGTTGGAAGGCCTCGGCCAGGGTTACGTTGGTTTCCACCGTCTGGCCTAGCGCCGCCCATAGTTCGGGAAGTTTGGCGATAACGCCAGGTTGGAAGGCCTTATTTTTGAGGGCGAACAACACCGCCTGCTGGCGCTGCACCCGGGCAAAGTCGGCCGTGGCCGAAGCCCGGCTGCGGGCGTAGCTCAGGGCCGCCTCGCCATCCAGGGTATGAAACCCGGCCTCGATGTATAAGAATTTGTAGCCCTTATCCATTTCTGCTCCGGCCGTCTCAACAGCCGGCTGGACGTTGGCGGTAGTGGAAACTTCGGCTATAGTCTCGGCGGGGGCCGGCACGTAACTGTAATATTCCGCCTTGTTAATAGACTCCGGGGTGTAGCCGTAGTAGGTTGCCGCGTCAATACTCTCCGGCACGCAGATATCGATGCCATTGAGCAGGTCGATCGCCTGTTGGAACCCGGCAAAGTCGACCGCCGCGTAATAGTGAACGGGCACGCCCAGGGTGGCCTCAACCGTAGCTGCGGCTAACGCCGCTCCGCCGCCGGGATACTTTTTGACCCCGCCAATCCGGTGAGCCTGGTTGATCCGGGCTTCGCCATAACCGGGCACAACCACCCACAAGTCACGGGGAATGGAAAGCAGCCCGGCCGTTTTAGCCACCGGATCGACCGTGACCAAAATCATGGCGTCGGTGCGGCCATACTTTTCGCCGGGCCGGCTGTCGCTGCCCAGCAGCAGGATATTGACTCGTTCCTTGAACTGAGCGCCGGGCTGGATTGTCCCGGCCAGGCCGGCCGCCGTTTGAAAGACATGCCTAACCAGGCCCCCTTGAGAGATCGCCGGCCAGGTTGGCTCGCCTGCCGGGCAGGCAAATTGAGTTGGCGTTGTTTCCGCCGGTGGTACCTGCGTTCCGGTAAAAGTTGCCGTTGTATAGTCCTCCAGAAAAGTTTTCGCCGGGATTAGGGGATTGGGGGATAAAAAATAAGGAAAAAATCCCCTAATCTCCAAATCCCGGCCCAAAAATGGTTGGAAAAAACTTTTCTGGCCATCTATAGTTACAAGCGCAGCCGGTTCAAAACTGGAGGTTGAGCCGGGCCCCGGCCTGGCCAGGCCGGGGCGAGTTAACCGGGCAGAAGTAGCTGCTTTAACCTCCCCGCCAGCCATAGACCATGCCGCCAGGAGAGCGCCCACAAACAATAACCATTTGATGAGTAAAGTGGAGCTTTTAGCTGTTAACTGGGTTGAGTTCGTTCTTAAAAACATAGTGGATCTCCTTAGATTTTATTTCTCTCAGGATAATCCACTTGGATTTCTGCCGCTTGGCGGGGGGGGTACTAAAGGGGGATGATCGACCACTCGGCTATAGGGGGGGTAAACATCTCCTTCCCGTCGGTCACCACGACAGCCGGGCGATGGTTGGGCATTAGCTTGGGGTGGCTGGTTTGTATGATTTTTGGCTTAAATCTGTACTGGTCAAGATGATATTGCACCGCAGAGGCGCAGAGTTCGCGGAGATTTTTATATGTTTTCTCTGCGTTCTCTGCGTCTCGGCGGTAAAAAAGCGGCCTCTTAGGTGCAAGATGTTATTGACCACCACATTTTTGGCCTAAATCCAATAATTTTTGGGCATTTGTCTGAAGCCGGGCAGACACCCCTTACCAGGTATGCGTTACGTAACACATCCCCTGCGTTGCCTCTATCTTGAGGGTGCCGTGGGCCGGCAGGCCGCTCACCGTGTAAGTACACGAGTCCGGGTTACACGCTCCACCCCCACTGCCGTCTCCACTGATGGTAATGGTGGTAGGCCGGCGCACATAGATATTCAAGGTCAGGACGGGCGGAGCGCCTTGCCGGGTCGAGCGGATGAGGTCGCTGCCCAGGTCCAGGGAGCAGACCACGTTAGCGTAGACTTGCCGCACCGCCGGTCCCAGGGCTAACAAGATGGCGATGGCGACCACCGCCACCAGGACCAAAATCAGGGCATACTCGACCAGCCCTTGCCCTTTTTCCGCCGGCCGCCTGAATGGATGGATTCCTTTAAGCCAAAGTGGGAGTAACTTGTGCATGATGTACCTCAAATTCTTGATCTGGTTTGGTTGATTAACTGGTTTCTGGTCCGATTAACCAGGTTGAGCTACTTTAGCCCATCCCCCATCGAGCAACGCAGCCTATCCTCTATTCAGTTGGGTATCGGCCCCATTATTGCCGAATTTGGCGTTAGTGTCAAACGCGGCGGAATGGTTTTTGCTTTCGGGCGAAGCCCCCCGCAGGGGCTGCCCCCCTGCTCAGTAGTATTGTAGTAGTCAGTAGTCAGTAGTCAGAAAAAACCGGGCTGCTCCCCTGCTCAGTATCAAGCGTGACCCGCAGAACCTCATCGGTGGGGTGGTTGGTCAGGGCGACGACTTCTGCAACCGAATGAATTCGGTCGCTGACATGAAAAACCTGTTAGGACAATCGCATGCTCCCAACTTTCTTTTATTTGCCTTGTTCCTGTGGTAAAATAGGCTTAATATTTGGGACGAGGTGAAAAATTATGACCGCAGAGACGATAACCCTTCAACTGCCACTCGATTTGTACGATAAGTTGAAATCGCTGGCGACAGAGGGAAGCAAAGAACCAAAGGACGTGATCGAACAGCTTATCACCACCGCATATGAGCAGCGGTTTCAAGCGACTACCCCGGCTTTTCAAGTGATCCTTGAACATGCGACTGATTTGGGGGTGACCGACCTGGCCGAACACCACGATCATTATTTGTATGGAACGGACAAGCTGTGACGCCGCCTACTTTTGTAGATACCAGTTATATTTTGGCTTTAGCCAACACGGCTGACCAATATCATACCCAGGCCCGAGCCGCCGCATTGCAGATGTCCCCTCCTTTTATCACCACCGAGGCTGTTTTAACGGAAATTGGCAATGCCCTGGCAAAAGTGCGCTGGCGGCATGTAGGGGTGATGACCTTACAAGCCTTACGGGCGGATACCCATGTGGAAATTGTCTCCATTGACCCCCATCTTTTTGACCAGGCGGTGACTCTGTATAGCTCTCGCCCTGACAAAGAATGGGGACTGACCGATTGTATTTCCTTTGTGGTAATGCAGGATCGGGGCTTAACCGAAGCCCTGACCACCGACGTCCATTTTCAGCAGGCCGGCTTCCGGGCGCTGCTCCAACCGAACCGGTGAGACCGCTCTCCTCAAAATCTCCTCGTTTTGTCCGCCTCAATCCGACGGTTTTAAACTCGGTGCTCCTCTGAAAACAAAACGCTCTTGATTTTTAGTACCAAAGTGTTTTGTTAATAAATTATAGATATTTCCAAGTTATCAGGTAAAACGCGGCGGGTGAATATTACCCTACCGGAAAGAGTATTGAGCCTGATAGATAGTTATGCGGAAGGACGCGGGGAAAGCCGCTCCGGGTTAATTACCCGGGCGATGATTGAGTATATTGCTACTCATACGGTGTGTTAGATAAAGTAAGGGTGGAAGAATGAATCCACTGAGATGATGCACTTCTATCACGTCCTCGGCGGTCAAGCGTAATCCACATTCTTCACATTTGCCGCCTTGCCGTTTCAAGAGTTTCATCCAACTGAGAGGTTTAAGGGGGTCACGTTCTAGTCGTTGTGCCCAGTAGACCCAATCGCCATCCCTTCGACTTCGCTCAGGGCAGGCGCCAGGGCTTTTGTGGCCCATCACTTTGGTGTGCCAGGGCTGTTCAGTTCTAAAAACTAAAGAACACGGATGCGTAGAATTAAACAGATTCGACAGCTAAAATCCGTTAAATTCTACCAATCAGTGTTCTTTGGCTGCCGCAAGTAACAGATTCCTCGTGATTTTTTGGTAGAACTGAACAACCCTGACCAAATCACTTTATAAAATTGATATTTGTCTAATCGAGCCAATTTTTTCATTATTTTGGTTTTTTCCAGGTGTACCATCGGTAGATGTTGATGAGAGTGAAAAACACCAGGAGTTCAAACACAATTCCTCCTATATCGAGAAGAAATATATTATCAACAATAGGGTTGCAAGCATACTCAACCTCACTACCACAACCAGGTTGTCTAATCGTATGCCACGCCCAGAAGATATTGATAACCCACGCCATTCCTTTTTGGGCATGGTTCAGGTTAGATTGACACTTTATAAAACCTGACCCAGAAATTAACCACAAAGGCACAAAGACACAAAGAAAAAATTAAAAGGTTGAAAGGTTATCCGGGTTGGCGGTGGCAGGGGCGCTATTCAGAGGACATGGAGAAGTCACAGAGTTCACAAAGAAGCTCTGAATTCTCTGTGTCTTCTTTGTGTTCCCTGTGTTAAAATCTTAAAATCCCATCGAGCGACCCCAGTACCATCTGCGTATATCTGCGACTATCTGCGTTATCAGCGTTCTATCGGTTTAAGCGCATCATTCGATACGATGCCCTTTATTTATAAACCAGCACGTAAGCAATGGTTGACGACCAGGGGACAACCTGGGCGGTCAATTGGCGCTCAAACAGGCGTTTTAGATCGGCCAGTTCGGTTTGGCTCAACCCGGCTCCCGAGGTGGGGTGGAGCAGGCGTTGGGCCAGGGTGGGGCGGCGGCCACCAGGGGACTCCAGGGCAAACCAGCGTTCAAGTTGCTCGGCGCTGATAAACAACTCCGAGGCGAGTGTTTCGACCGTTATTTCAACTTTAACCAAACCAACATCCTGCAAAATAGCTTTTAAATCGGGCGCGTCCCAATTGACCATTGGGTCAGTTGGGTCCGTATAAATGGACTCCTCGGCGGCGGCGGTCCGCGCGGCCAAATCGGCGGGTAATCCAGACAGGTCAACTAATTGGTGTAAGCGTTGGGTGTGCCTGGGTACAATTTCGGCCAGGATCAGCCGCCCTTCCGGCTTTAAAAGATCGGCCGCCACCTGGGCCGCCGCAGATTTATCGGCCAATTGAGTAAACACATTACGGCCCAAGATAACATCAAAGAATGGCGAATCTGCGAATGGCGAGTCTGTGCTCTTGCGCCATTCGCCATTCGCATATTCGCCTATTCTCCGGGGCAAATCCACCACTGCGCCGGTCAAAATAACGGGCCGTTCCAACGCTTCTAAATTGTTAGCCTGCTGGTTGAGCGCGGCGGCTGTTTGTTGATTGGCCGCCACGGCCCAGACCCCGCCGACCGGCGCCCGGCGCACCGCCTCCCAGGTCAGCAAGCCCGTCCCGGCGCTCAAATCCAGCACCAAATCATGCCGCTCAACCCTGGCCAGGGCAAAAAGTTTATCGCGCACCTGGCCCAACTGCGTCCCGACATTGCTCAAGGTGCGCTGCAGCCAGCGGTTCTGGGTAGGCGGCCCCTTCCCGGCCTGTTCCAGCATTCCGGCGGGCGAAAAATCGGCCTCCAGCGTGGCCGCTAATTGCTCCTCACGCCGGCGGGCAACCTGCTCTTTAATATCCGCTTCGTAGCCCAAACTGCCGGGCTGATAAAACACCCGGCCCTGTAAGGTTTCGGGCAGATATTGCTGGGCCACCCAGTGGTCGCGGAAAGCGTGGGGGTAAAGATAACCCGCCCCGTGGCCAAATCCCTCGGCGTCACGGCTGCTATCGCGCAGATGATTGGGCACTTCCACCTCTCGCTCCTGCTCGACGACTGACAGGGCCTCAAAAAAGGCAAAGGCCGAATTACTTTTGGGGGCCGTCGCCAGGTAGAGACAGGCTTCGGCCAGGTGAAAACGGCCCTCGGGCAGGCCAACGTAATCATAAGCCTGGGCCGCCGCCGTCACCACCCGCAAGGCGTTGGGGTCGGCCATGCCCACATCCTCGCCGGCAAAAATAATCATCCGCCGGAAGATAAAGCGGGGGTCTTCGCCGGCATAAACCATTTTAGCCAGCCAGTACAGGGCAGCGTCGGGGTCGGAGCCGCGCAGCGATTTGATAAAGGCGGAGATAGTGTCAAAATGGGCGTCGCCGTCTTTATCGTACAGCACCGCCCGGCGCTGGATCGACTCCTCGGCCACTTCGGTGGTGATATTGATCACGCCATAGGCGTCGGGGGAGGTGGTTTCGACGGCCAGTTCCAGCGCGTTGAGCACACCGCGCGCATCGCCGTTAGCCACGTTGACCAGGTGATCCAGCGCCTCCTCCGTCAGGTTGACTTTGAGCCGGCCGTATCCCCGCTCTGTATCGTTCAAAGCCTGCCAGGCCACAGCCCGCAAATCAGCTTCGGTGAGGCTGTGGAGTTGAAAGATACGCGAGCGGGAAACCAGGGCTTTGTTGACCTCAAAGTAAGGATTCTCCGTAGTTGCGCCGATCAGGATAACCGTGCCGTTTTCGACGTGAGGGAGCAGGGCATCCTGCTGGGCCTTGTTGAAGCGGTGGACTTCGTCGATAAAAAGGATGGTTTTTTGGCCGAACATACCCCGCTTGTCACGGGCGATGTCGATCGCCTCACGAATATCTTTGACGCCGCTAAGGACGGCGTTGAGGTTGATAAAGTGAGCGTGAGTGGTGTTGGCGATGATCTGGGCCAGGGTGGTTTTGCCGGTTCCCGGCGGCCCGTAAAAGATGAGCGAGGAAAGCTGGTCGGCCTGGATGGCTCGCCGTAGCAGCCGCCCCGGCCCCACGATATGAGCCTGGCCGATAAACTCGTCCAGGGTGCGAGGGCGCATCCGGGCGGCCAGGGGGGCTTCTTTTTCAATTTGTTTCGCGCGGGCGTGGTCAAATAAATCCATTCCTTCATTTTAGCACAAACGGTCTGGGGTGAAAAACACACCGGCCAGGCGTTTTGTGTTCCTATTTGCTACTGCTTTGCAGATGTGATAAAGTTCGTTTAGAATTATTCTCAAAACGACCGCCGCCGGTCGGCCGGTTGTTAAAGGAGATGAAATAGTGGGGTGTAGCACTTTAATCGAGAAATTACAAGCGCGGGGGATGCGAGTAACGCCACAGCGGGCGATTATCTTTGAGGCTATTGAAAAACTGGAGGGCCACATTACCGCCGAAGAGATCTTCGAGCAGGTGCAAAAAGTTAACCCGTATGTCAGCCTGGCGACCGTTTACCGCACGCTGGAGTTGTTGCAAGAGTTGAACCTGATCAACCAAACCAATTTTGGCCGGAGTCAAACCTACTTTGCCTTAAAAGATCACGGCCCCCATCACCATTTGGTTTGTACCAAATGTGGCCACATCGAGGAATTTTCGGATGAGCTATTTGACTCGGTGCGGGCCGATTTGAAGGCGCGTTATGGCTTTGAGGCGCACACGGAACACATGAGTATTTTTGGCCGGTGTAAAAAATGCCAGGAGGAGGTGTGAAAGGCTAAATCACTTTGTAACTACTCAGCCCTACCGCCCACGACCGCCGACGGCTGACGGCTGACCGCCAC
>CAZUNT010000009.1:0-70467 GCA_964622215.1 uncultured Caldilineaceae bacterium | reverse complement strand
CGGCGACGACAGCTTTGGCGTTACCATTCAAAACGGCTTCGTAGATGGTTTCTAAACTCATAGTTGGTGATTACTCCTCATAGTATAAATATAATGAATGATAGGAGTGCGGACTTTAGTCCGCGTTTAGAAAGGAGCAGACTAAAGTCTGCACTCCCATCATAGTTTCCTTTGAAGATGGGTTCGGTAAGACAAGTTGGCAACTTATCTTACACGTTTTCATCCTTTGGGGTCAGCCCGCGCTAGCTGTTAATACACACCATAAGTTTTCCAGGCTTCCCACATAGCCATGATATTTTCGGGCGGCACATTGGCCTGAATATCATGCACGGTTGCAAATATAAAGCCGCCGCCGGGAGCCAAGGCTTCAATATTACGTTTGACATCCGCCTTAACTTCTGCGGGAGAGCCGCTGCCCAGGACTCCCTGGGTGTCAACACCCGCCCCCCAGAACACTAAATCCCGGCCAAATTCTTGTTTCAGTTCTTTAAGATTCATATTGGCCGCCGTGAACTGGACGGGGTTCAGAATATCCATTCCGGCATCAATTAAATCGCCAATAAGAGGGCGAATGGCGCCGTCGGTGTGATAGAAAAGTTTGACCGGGGCGTGCGCTTTGATAAATTGGATGAGCTTTTTGTGCCGGGGTTTGACGAGAGTCCGGTAGGTTTCGGGTGAAAATAAGAGGGCTTTTTGCCCGGCCAGGTCGTCATGCTCGCAAGCTACATCCACCAAATTTCCAAAATCCGGCAAAACTCGTTCCCAATAGGCTTGTTTGAACTCTACCAGCCGGTCGAGCATGTAGGCTATAAATTCATGGTTAAGGGCCAGGTCGATATAGAATTGTTCATAGCCTCTCAGCCAGGCGTATATTTCCAGAATACCGGAGCCAAATCCGGCCAGGACCACCGCCTTACCGCGCTCATTACCAGCTTCAACCTCAGACCGCAAGTTCAGATAACGCCGATCATCCACAGGGTTGGGTAATTTATAGGCTCTGAAGTCAGCCAAAGTCTCGGCGTTGGCCAGGGGGTGGTGATACATATCATAATAGAAACCGCCCTTTTTAGGTTTTTTCCAGCCAATACCCCACTCATCTGTAAAAGCCTCATACGCCCCTTCATCTCGGAACACCGGTTCGAAATTAGAAGGGGCCTGGGGCAGCACAAATACAAAATCTGTTTCTAAGCGCTCGGCGATATCGGTTTCAAATTTGGCCAATTGTTCCGCTAAAAAAATGAGTTCGGTTTCGCGTTTCGGCAAGTTTAAATATTCGCGCAAATTATTATAGGCCGTAACATGAATTTGCGATACGCCGGTTCCCGCTATATCCAGCGGGATATGATCGGCTTCCTTATGATTTAAGGCTAAGTTGACTCGTTCACGTGAGTTCATTTCAATCTCCTGGGAAAATCAGGTTTCGCGAGCGCCGGTAATCAAATCGGCAATATCTTTTTGGGATAATTCGCCTCTTTGATATGTGCCGACTTTGTGTCCGTGCCGAATAATGGTGTAGCTGTCTGCTACCTGGTAGATATGGTTCACGTTGTGGGTGATAAAGATGACGGGCAGCCCGGTGGCTTTGGCATTTTCAATATAGATCAACACCTTGTTTGTTTCCGCGACCGATAAGGCCGATGTTGGTTCATCGAGAATAAGCAACTTGGCCCCAAAGTGAATGGCTCGCCCGATAGCAATCGACTGCCGTTCCCCCCCGGAAAGTTTGCCGACTTTTTCTTCGGCATTACGGATCTTGATGCCAATTTCAGCCAGGGATTTCCGGCACTGCTCGCTCATCTCGTGCCGGTGTAACCATTTGACCGGGCCGAAATTGGTGAACAATTCCCGGCCCAGAAAGAAGTTGCGCCAAATGCTCATCAAGGGGATCAGGGCCAGGTCCTGATAAACCGTCTCTATCCCCAACGCCCGGGCGTCGGCCGGCGATTGAATTTGAACCCGCTGGCCATCCAAATAAATCTCGCCGCTGGTGGCAGGATACACGCCGGTCAAAACCTTAATCAGGGTTGATTTTCCGGCGCCATTGTCGCCCATCAGGGCCCGTACTTCGCCTTTTTTCACCTCAAAATCAACGCCGCATAACGCCTCGACCGTGCCGAAACGTTTGACGATATTTTTCATGTCAACCACAATGGGTTGTCCATTTGTTTCTGACATAGCCATCTGTCCTTACTTTATGATGTAGACCTGCTGCGCAAGTAATTATTTAAGATAACCGCCGCAATAATGGTTACGCCGACCACGGCCGGAAAGTTGTCGGCAGGAATAAATGGAATTTTGAGCAAAATCACCCCGGAACGTAAGATATTGATGATCAGGATGCCGATTAATGCCCCCCAGACACTGCCGTAACCTCCCGTCAGGAGGGTACCCCCAATAACCGAGGCGGCGATGGCCGTTAGCTCAATCCCGGCTTGTTCGGCCACCCGCACGCTCTTGAATTGGCTAAAGGAAACGATCCCACCCGCCCCGGCCATTAACCCGCTGATGACAAAGGCCATGACCTTGGTACGCATGACCCGCACCCCCTGAGCCAGAGCGGCATCTCCACTTCCGCCGGCCGCAAAAAGGTGGTTACCAAAGCGGGTGCGGACCAAAATGAGCTGGAAGATGAGGGCCGTTCCCAACAGCCACAGCATCGTGGTCCGAAAATTGGCCCTCTCCAACAAATCATTTAGCAAGTCGAAGCGCCCGTTAAACAGGTCATAGACAGGAAGCTTTTGAATGGTTTGAAACAAGGTTCCACCGGCAACAATCCAGACCAACCCCCGATAAATTTGCTGCGTCCCCAGGGTGACAATAAAGGAAGGCACGTTGGTGGCGATTAAAATCAAGCCGTTAATTAAGCCCAAAATAGATGGGGCCAGCAGGGCCAAAATAATTGCCAGGGGGACATTGCCGCCCTGAACGGGTAATCCCAGCCACGACAGGGTGCTGACAATGACCGAATCTTCGCCGGTTGAAATTGTACCGTACAAATACGCGCTTAACGCCAGCATCGGTGCAACCGACAGGTCGAATTCGCCGGAAATCATCAGGAGGGTAATGCCGATGGTCACAAAACCCGATATTGAAATGGCCGTAACAATACCGGACACCGTCCGCCAGGTGGCAAAGTTAGGCACAAAAACCAAGCATAGCACAAACACTAAAATCAGCGTTGCCAGCGGCCCGGCGATGGAGGATTCTGAAAAAAGTCGTAAGATTTTCTGATAGAGGGTATGGTCATCTATCCTCTCCGTCGTTTGCCCAAAGTCTTGAGCCTCCCCTCGCTGGTCAGTTCCATTTGCGATATGGTAATCCATCCTCTTCCTCGCTTGTCCAACCGATTTCTGGACAGGGGGCAGGACAAACAGGCTGTCCTGCCCCCCTTTATCTCAAACGATTGGCCGGGGTGAAGGTGTATTTCAGCCAATCGTTGGCCTCAGGGCCTAGCGGTATTCCCCGGCCAGGGCTTCCACCGTGGCCAGGTTGTCCTGGGTTACAAAGCCCGGGCCGGTGGGCGTTACCGGCAGCGCCGGCACAATACCACGACGCACCAGCAGTTGCAGGGTCTGAATCCCACCATAACCTTGCAGGAAGGGCTGCTGATCAATGCCAAACATGGTCACTCCGCTAGCAATGTTAGCATTGATTTCCTCGCTCAGGTCAAAGGTGCCATGCTTGAAATCAGCGGCAGTTAGTCCCTCGTTTTCCACAAAAGCATAGAAGGGATTGGCCCCGTTCGGCCCCAGGGTCAGGAAGAGGTTCGTGTCAGGATTGGCCGCGTAGTAGTCGCCAATGATGGTCGTGGATTCGGCCGGGTCGTCGCCAATGGCCAGCACTTCGGCCGGGATGTCCTTCTCGGTCATAGCATCGATAAAACCCTGGCAGCGCTTATCCAGCCCGGCGTGACCCACCTGCTGGTTAATGCAGACCGCCCCTTTCCCCCCGTCGACCGCCATCCGCAGACCGGCCTGGTAACCGCCCTGGTACTCATCTTGACCCAAGTAGGTGTAGTAAGGGATGTTATCTTCAATGGGGCCGGCGCCGGCGTTGTAGGCAATCACCGGGATACCGGCGTCAATGGCCTTCATGATCGGCTCTTCGAACAGGACCGGGTCGGTAACAGTGAGCATGATGGCATCCGGCTTGGCCGCCACGGCCTGCTCGATCAAGGAAGCCGTTTTGTCTAGATCAAAGGCATCCGGGGCCAGAATCGTCACATCGACATTCATATTGGCCGCCGCCTGGTTGATGCCGTTTTGAACCACGCACCAGAACGAATCCCAGGCACACTCGGCATGCTGCACGGCGACAACTTTAACCGGCGCGTTCGGGTCCGGTTCTTTGGCCAGGCTCTCAGCATCAACAAAGCCCGGGCCGGTGGCGGTTACGGGCAGCGCCGGCAGGATACCGGTGCGTACAATTAAGGACAGGATAGACACCCCGCCATAGCCTTGCAGGAAAGGCTGCTGGTCAATGCCAAACATGGTCACTCCGTCGGTAATGTTGGCCTTGATTTCATCACTCAGGTCAAAGGTGCCGTGCTTGAAGTCACCGGCAGCCAGGCCTTCATTTTCGACAAAGGCATAGAAGGGATTGGCTCCGTTCGGTCCCAGCGTCAGGAAGAGGTCTGTATCAGGGTTGGCGGCGTAGTAGTCGCCAATGATGGTCGTGGATTCGGCCGGGTCGTCGCCAATGGCCAGCACTTCGGCCGGGATGTCCTTCTCGGTCATAGCATCGATAAAACCCTGGCAGCGCTTATCCAGCCCGGCGTGACCCACCTGCTGGTTAATGCAGACCGCCCCTTTCCCCCCGTCGACCGCCATCCGCAGACCGGCCTGGTAACCGCCCTGGTACTCATCTTGACCCAAGTAGGTGTAGTAAGGGATGTTATCTTCAATGGGGCCGGCGCCGGCGTTGTAGGCAATCACCGGGATACCGGCGTCAATGGCCTTCATGATCGGCTCTTCGAACAGGACCGGGTCGGTAACAGTGAGCATGATGGCATCCGGCTTGGCCGCCACGGCCTGCTCGATCAAGGAAGCCGTTTTGTCCAGATCAAAGGCATCCGGGGCCAGAATAGTGACCTCGACATTATTGTCTTTGGCACCCTGTTCAATACCGGCCTGCACCGTGCACCAGAACGAATCCCAGGCACACTCGGCATGCTGCACGGCAATAATTTTTATCGCCGGGGTAAAAACTCCCGTAAATTCGGGTTCTTCAGTCACAGCCTCCGGTTCGGTGGTTGGGGTGGTGGCGACGTTAACCGTTTCTACCCTCTCAACCGCCGGAAGTTGGCCCCAGGCGGCCAGAAAGGCGACCAATAAAATACTCAGCATGAGCCAGGCAAATTTCTTGGTATACACTTGCTTTTCCTCCTGTATCATAAAATAGAATTTAAGTTAGGTTGACCGGACGGTCACAAACAGGTATGTAAGATCATCCTCTCTAAAACGGTTTTTCCCTCCTTTCCGGCGAATGAGTATTCCTAACCGCAGACTACCGACCGCCATAATTCGCCCTGTACCCTGTCTTTTCGGCGGTCCCTCACGCTCTTCAACGCACCCGAAGGGGTGAGGGGAGGCGAGGCGCTCTCAGCGGTCAATGGTTGGGTGGTCGGGGTTACAGGGTTACAGGGCAGACCTAATGCCCCCGGCTAAGATAGGTACTGACAATTACGGCCAGAACGAGGATAAAGCCGACGGTAGCCTGAAACAACTGGATATCTACGCCGATCAAGATCAAGCCCTGCTCGACCATTTGCAGCAGCACAATCCCGAAGGCTGCGCCAATAATGGTTCCGTATCCGCCTTTTAGCCAGATACCACCGATAACAC
The DNA here is from genome assembly GCA_964622215.1 of uncultured Caldilineaceae bacterium. Classification (GTDB taxonomy): domain Bacteria; phylum Chloroflexota; class Anaerolineae; order 4572-78; family J111; genus DSQQ01. Next base: position 64,624 of record CAZUNT010000009.1, on the reverse strand, counting down.
AGGCTGCCACCGCAATCAACTCCCAACCTTCGCCGCGGAGGGGGTCAACTGCCGGGCGCGAAGCAAACTGGACCAATCCGGCGAAGCCGGCCAGCACCCCGGTGATCACAAAATTGGTGATAATCACAAATTTAGTATGCACGCCCTGGGCCAGGGCCGCGTCCCGACTACCGCCGGTGGCATAGACCCAATTCCCATAGCGGGTCCGGGTCATCACCAGGGCGGCTATAATAACAAAAAGCAGAAACCAGAAGATTGCCAGGCTGGCATTACCAGCCGGGGTTCCCAGTTGATTGATGGACTCAAATTCGCCGTTTAAAACTGTAAAAAGAAATGGCTTCTCGCCCGTATAACGGGCAAAATCACCGCCGCCCAGGGCGCGGGCAATCCCTCGATAGGCCAGCAGGGTACCAAGTGTGGTAATAAAAGAAGGGATACCTGTTTTTGTAACAATTAATCCATTGATTAACCCCAGCAAGGCACTCACTCCCAGAGCCAGCAGCATCGCCAAAAGCGGCGACACCCCACTTTCCAGTGTCAAGGCAAAAATATAACTCGCCACAGCCAGCGTCGACCCCACTGATAGGTCAAATTCTCCCGAAATCATCAGCATGGCCACGCCGACCACAAAAATGCCCTTGATGCTGGCGATAGTCAGGATGTTGGTTAGAGAAACGAGGGAGAGAAAGTTTTCTGCCCGAAAAGCGAAAATCAGGAACAAAATCAGAAAGCTGATCAAGGCTACAATTTCGGGATAATCGGCCAATCTGGCTCGAACTCGGGTCCAGGTCTTGAATCCTTGAGAGACTGTAGTGGCTTGGTTCATATACCCTCTCTTTCAATTAAGCGTGGGTATCAGTACCGGAGTAAATAACTACGGTATCAATATTTTCATTGTAAAAAATAGTCTGGGGATCCTGAGTTACGGAGAGAAGGAGTACACCGGCCACGGTTACCAGGTCGGTCTGCTGGATACGATAGACCAGATTTTCGGTGTGTACTTGTCCAATACGACCGGCGCCAATTAGTCCAACATTGACTTTGGTTGTCATCCACGACACCCTTTCTGTTGACACAACAGGTTGAATTGGTATTAACTTTGTAACTACTCAGCCGTCAGCCCCAATGAGCCACATGACCGCTGACGGCAGACCGCCGACCGACATAATCCGCTCTGTAACCCGTCTTTTCGGCGGTCAGCGGTCGACGGTCGGCGGTCAGGGTTGCTGAGACATAGGGTCGGCTGAGTAATTACGAAATATTTATCGATTTAACGATACCCTTAATGATAATCAACCCTTATATTGCGCACACGTGTGCATGAAGATACAACATCATACCATATCATATTCAGAGTGTCAAAAGCCATGTGATTTATCAATTGTTTGGAGGAGTCAACCACATCTCGACTCGAATAGTCTACAGGAGTAGACCTTTCGAGTCGAGAGTATCATACAATGGAATGTTTGTCAAAAGCTTATCAATAATGAGTAGACAAAAATTTCGGCCCGAAACTTTGCGGCTATGCACCTCTACGCCTTTACGTTAAAAACAAGTTTGCTTCCGGCTTGTTCGGGTTAGGATTATATTCCCAGAACCGTTCAGATTTGGTTGACAAGGCCACAAGGTATGGTAAACTAGATTTATCAATTACCGGATCTATTCTTCTGAGCAGCGTTGTTGCACTCAGTATAGGGAAAACCAGATGACCGGTCATCAACCAGTCTACCCTTTATCTTGGCCCAGCCTCTTGTCGCGCCTGGCTCGCTATCTTCCCTCAAGTAGCTTCAATAGCCTGCGAACCTTGCCTCAAAATTTAGCGGAGGCTGGCGACGACCAGCAGCCAGCTATTGCCTCGCAACTTATGAGCGCTGTGCGTAGTATTGATCCCCTGCACCGCGTTTTAATCAATTATATGCCTCGTTATCTGCTCCAACTGAACCCACAACCAGGCCAACCGCATGGAGAAATTCTGGAAGGCACGTTCATTTTTGCCGATGTAACCGGCTTTACTGCTCTGACCGAATTGTTGAGCCGCCAGGGTCAGGGCCGGGGTTATGAGGCCATGAACCAGATCATGAATCATCTTTTTACTACGGTCCTCGATCCGTTGATCGCTTCCGGCGGCGACCTACTGTTTTTTATCGGCGATGCCGTACTGCTCTATTTTCCCAAACAAGCCAGAGATCAGGATGTATTACAAGCTATCCGGGCCGCCCTACGGATGGAGCGAGCTATCCAACTTTTCGCCTCTTTTGAAACAGAATTCGGCCGGTGCAGCCTGACCATGAGCGCCGGAGTTGAACGCGGCCTGGCCTATGCCGGGGTAGTGGGCGACCGGGAACGTATGGAACTCCTGGTCAGTGGGCCAGGCATTTATAGCGCTACAGCGGCGGAACAACGAGCCGCGCCCGGCCAGGTGGCTCTGGGAGAGCAGGCTGCTGCCATCACTGCCGGAGATTTTCGTCTGGATGGTTCCATCGTCATTGACGACTGGGGCGACGAACTGGGCGATTACGAAATCGCGCCCCTCACCTCTCGCCGGTCGGGTGGGGCGGCCATTTTTGGCCTGACCGTTCCCGATGCTCTGGAAGCGCTCGAGACGACCCTGCGCCGGGTTGAACGGCTGGCTCCCTTTTTACCGGAAGATATGCTGGCCCGCCTGGTGAACACGAACCGCCAGCGTCAGTTACAGCCCGAACTGCGCCCGGCCGCCATCCAATTTATTAATCTGGTCGGCCTGGAAGAGTTGGCCCTGGAACGGGGAGCCGAATTTGCCACGACCGTTTTTCAACGTTACTTTGTACGCGCCCAGGAAATTGTGACCCAGCACGAGGGAGTTATCAGCCAGGTAGACGCCTGGAGCAAAGGTTTTATCCTGGTCAACACTTTTGGTACGCCCCGGACACACGAAGGAACCAATCGCTACGCGGTTTCGGCGGCGCTGCAACTGGGCCGCCTCTTGGACCAAGTCAACGGTGAGTTTGATCTCAAGCCGCCTTTGCAACAACGGGGCGGCATTACCCAGGGCCTCATCTTTTCCGGCGAGATCGGGGCAGTTTACCGCCGCGAGTCCGTTATCGCCGGGCCGGCAGTGAACCGGGCCGCCCGGCTGATGAGCAAAGCCAAACCCGGCCAAATCATCCTGGACTCCGATATCTGGAATGAAGCCAGCACCGCTTTTGTGGGCGACCCCCTGCCGCCGGTTACGCTCAAAGGCATCCAGGGACAGGTGGTCATTGTCAACGTCCGTGAAGTACGACGGGGCACGCGCCTGTTGCCGTTGGAACGTCCTTTACTAGGCCGGGAAATTGAGCAGAATCGCCTGGCGCAAGCCCTGGACGACCTTTGGCCCCTATCTACCCCACCAACCGGTTTAAGACGGCCAGGCAGCGTTTGGTACATTAGCGGCGAAACCGGCCTGGGCAAAACGGCTTTGATCTCCGATTTGGCCGAATTGGCTCGACAACGCAGTTTGACCGTGTTGGTAGGTCGCTGCCAGCCACACGGCAAACATATCCCCCTCTTTCCCTGGATTGACCTGCTGACCGGCTGGCTTGATCTTGACGAGCACATTCAGCCCGGCTTACAGCGAGCCAAGCTGTCCGGCGAACTGGCTATGCTGGGACTGGCTTCAGTTGATAAGATACTGGCCAATTTGTTAGGGCTGCCGGCCTTTGACCATATCCCGGAAGCAATTCATCCGCCCGCGCCGCCGCCTCCCCCCACCGATCAGCCTATCTCATTCCTCGACCTTTTAAGCAACAAAACACGGCAAGATCAGCCTGCACCACCATCCCCCCAACTTTCATTGCAGGCCCTATTGGAGCATCGACTTTCTGCCCAACATCGGACCGGGCAAACACTTTGGACCCGCCTCGAAGAGCGGGTCAGCGGTCCACATGCTATCATCGAATTACTCAAAAAGCTGGCCGAACGCCAGCCCTTGGTGCTGATTTTAGAAGACATCGACTGGATTGATGGGGATTCGCTGGCCTTATTACAAAACCTGCTGCAACAGTTGCCTGGCTTGCCCCTCCTGGTGGCGCTGACCAGCCGTGAAGCCCGGCCTATCCACGGGCAGGTCTCACCGCTTCCACTCGCCAAATTATCTAATGAGATTCTTATCCAGATTGCGCAACGGGTGTTGGGGGCCAGTTCGGTGGATACAACTCTGGGACAGTGGATAACCCAATATGCCAATGGCAATCCTTTGTATGTCCAGGAACTGTGCCAGGCTCTGGAACAATCGCAGTCTATCCTGTTGGATCGGGAGACCGGGGAAGTCCGCTGGACAGGACAAAAGCCGGATTTACCCTTGTCGTTGCACGCATTGTTGCTATCCCGTCTGGATGAGCTAGCCCTGTCCAGCCAAGATGTACTCAAGCGGGCGGCCATCTTGGGACTGACTTTTCAGAGCGAGGGTTTGATGAAGTTGTGCCAACCTCACCTGAGCCGCTTAGAGGTGCAGGCCGCCCTGGAAGATGTGATAACCTCCTCGTTTATCACACCCATCGACAAAACCACCTATCGCTTTAATCATCCCCTGTTACAAGAGACCATTTACGCCACCGTAGCCTTTTCGCAACGGCAGCGCTGGCATACTCAAATTGGCGATTGGCTGGCGGAAAGCCAGACGGAAGCGGATCAATTTTTGGAATTGATGGCCTATCATTACCTGCGGGGAGCCGACCCGATCAAAGCTGCTCAGTTTGGGCTTCGGGCGGGTCACAAGGCGCGAGAGCGGGGTGTCTACACCGGGGCTGCTGAATATTACGGCCAAGTCTTAGCCCTATCCAACGCGCCTCTCGCCGATCAGGCCAGCGCCGCCGAAGGCCAAGGGGATGTGCTGGCCTGGCAGAGAAATTACCCCGCGGCGGGTACGGCCTACTCTCAAGCAGCCAAGCTGGGCAGCCTGGAAGCAACAGGCAAACAGGCTATTTTATCCGGCGACTTGGCCGTGTTAGCTGGCGTCGAGTTCATCCCGGCGCTGCGCCCGTGGGCGGAGGGAGCACGAGCCTGGCTGCTGGCCCAACGTGACCAGGTTGAGCCGGCTTTAAAGGTGGCTCAGTTAGCCCTTGAAGGCGAACCAGGATTAGCCCAATCAGCCCTGGAAGCGTTAGCCGAAAATTTAAGCCATGGCTGGGAGATAGGACCGTATGAGGCATGGTTAGAGCAATTTATTCAGGCCACTTTAGGCCAGAGTGAGTCGTAAGAATTTTTCAATATTTATTTGCATTATCAGGCATGTTGCGGTAGGCTAATACCTGTCAATTGGTCGAAATTTGAAAGATGTTGGCCTATCTGCCTACCGGCCAATCAGCGATGATTAGCAACATGGTTTACCAACCAATAACCCTTTAGGAGGCAGTTATGGTGTGTCATAAGTGTGGTCAGCAGGCTATGGGCATTTGCAAGTTTTGTGGCCGGGCCGTTTGCGCCAACCACCACAACCAAATGCCCGTGATTCTGGCCGTTTATATAGGCCGGGCCCAAACGCCAAAAACAATTGTAGTTGCGGGGGCGTTGTGGTGCGGTGTGTGCCAACCGCAGCCAGAGCCGATCCCGATGCCGGAGATTTACTGATGAGTGGACTATTTGATCGCTTACAGGGTGAAATTGACGCACGGGGACAGCAAGAAGGACTTTCTCCTATTGACCTATTAGATTTGCCCCCCGAATTGGCGACGATTGTTAAAAAAATCGTCCGCAAGAATGGGATGAGCCTATCCGACATCGCTAGAGATATGAGCCAATCTCTCGCCCAAACCCAGCAGATGCTAGACGAGTTGGTGCAGAAAGGGTTGATGCGGCGAATTGAGGTTCGGGATGAAATTTGGTATAAGGCTCATTTCGCCCGCAAACCTGATAAGAAATTGACCCTGGGGGTCTGGTCAGCTTTAGACGATATGTTGGATAAAGAATAAATTTGGAGAGGCGTATGTCTAAAATTATCTCTATTCACTCCTTCCGCGGCGGTACCGGCAAATCGAATACGACCGCCAATATCACCACCATTTTGGCAGCCCAGGGATTGCGAGTCGGTGCAATTGATACCGATATTCAATCGCCGGGTATTCACGTTCTGTTTGGTATGGACGAAGATGAAATGGGCCATTCGCTCAACGATTATTTATGGGGTCGCTGCTCTATTGAAGAGACCGCTCATGATGTAACGGCGAGCCTGGGGCCAACAGTTAAAGGTAAAGTTTTCCTCATCCCCTCCAGTATCAAAGCTGGCGAGATTGCCCGCGTGCTGCGAGAGGGTTATGATGTGGGCCTGCTTAACGACGGTTTCCACGACCTGGTTGAAAATTTAAACCTTGACGTGCTAATGATTGATACCCACCCCGGCCTGAACGAGGAAACCTTGCTGTCTATCGCTATCTCGGATGCCCTGGTCATCATCTTACGGCCCGACCAGCAAGATTATCAAGGCACCGCCGTCACCGTCGAAGTGGCCCGCAAGCTGAATGTGCCGCGCTTACTGCTTATGGTCAACAAGGTACCCGAAGTGTTCAACTTTAACGATGTTCGTACCCGGGTGGAGCAAACCTATAAGAGCGAGGTTGCCGCAGTTTTACCTCACTCTGACGAGATGATGGCCCTGGCCAGTGCCGGTATCTTTGCCCTACAATACCCCGATCACCCGGTGACTGTATCACTCAAGCAGGTCGCGGCTAAGTTGATTGCTTAAATAAATTTTTTGTGTCGTCTAGTTTTATTTGTATGAAGAGGTTAGGGTTGGGACGCCAGTTCCTGGCCCTAGCCTTTTTTCCCTTAATTAGAACTTTAAGAGTCTCAGACTAGACTACATCAAGACCGGTCATGGTTCGCTTACTCAGCAAATTGTTGAATATCCGCCCAACCGAATGGCCTCGTTTGCTGTTCCTCTACTTGATAGCCTTTACGCTGACCCTCGGCCTTACCTGGGGCGAAACTATTGCCGAAGCGTCATTTTTGCGGCAAGTTGGCGTCGAGGCTCTCTCCTGGTTTTTTATTGTCAAAGCCCTGTTCTCCATTCTAGCTGTAGCTATTTATTCCGCTTTCGCCGACCGGGTGACCAATGATAAACTCTTAATCGCCATTTTAACGGTAGGCATCTTGGGTATTGTTAATGGTCTGGTCTTGCTTGGTCTGGACAAGCCCACTTGGGCTTATCCCTTACTCTATCTGCTCGTCTACGTACCTCTGGCCGATATTCTGGCCGCCCACTGGTATACCTACGTCAACGGTTTTTACGACACTCGCTCGGCTAAACGTATCGTCCCGATATTAGGGACGGCTATCGGTGTAGGAGCCATTGTAGCCGGCTTGACCATGGAACCTCTGAATAACTTCCTCGCACCCAGCCAGATCATTATACTGTGGCTGGTGATGCTGTTAATTACGGCCCTACTGACCTGGTTGATGCCTTATCTCCTGAAAGAAGGTAAAACCCTCGCCGGACCACCTGGTTATGTAACCGGCGACTCACTAACCAACGCCGGTAAAACTTCACCTTCCTATCTTAACAGCATCCGCGAAGGCTACCGCTATGTTTTGAAGTCAACTTACCTGCGCTGGTTAGCTTTAGCGGCGCTGTTACTAATGTTATTGCTGACTTTTGTCCAGTACGAAACCAGTAGAATTCTACTTGAAAGATTGGCGACAGCCAGCGAACTCGAAACCACCAAAAATATTTCCAATTTTATTGCTCGAGTCACCTGGATTGCCAACCTGATTGTCTTACCCCTACAACTTCTGCTGTTGAGCCGGATGATCAGCCGGGTTGGTGTAGGAAATGCTAACTTGATTTATCCCACCGGGATGCTGGCTATCTCCGGGGGATTAATTTTCTGGCGAGGTCTGTTCACGGCAGCCCTGGCCCATTTTGGCCGGATCGTTTTCTATAGCAACGTAGGCTATCCCATTGAAAGCCTGTTATATAATGCCGTTCCCTTGAGAGTCAAAGGGCGAGCACACGTTTTTATTGGTGGTATCGTGGTGCCGGTGGGGGCGCTGCTGGGGGGAGCGTTACTCTCATTACCCCTGGTCAAAATAGCCGGATTTTTACCGGTAGTTATCGGGCTATTCGCGGTGACTTTCGTTATCAGCGCGCTGGCGATTCGCCGCCAGTACAGCCTGGCCCTGGTAAAGATGTTGGAGCAAGAAGATTTTTCGGCCCTGGTGTCCCAAGGCGTCGCCCGGCTGACGGCCGCCGATCCGGCTACGCTTAATGGATTGCACAAAAAACTCCAGGAAAGCACCAGTTATGAACTGACCCTCTTCATGGCTAAACTCATCAGCGAGATTGGCGGAAGTGAAGCCGTTTCCATCCTGGGACAGGCAGCCAGATCGGCCACTGACGGGCGGATCCGGGCCGGCATCATTGACGTTCTTGTGGCTGCCGACACACGAAGTGAGGCGGCGCGCCAACTTTATACCGATTTTTTGGCTGATCCTGAGGGGCAAGTTCGACAAGCGGCCCTGACCGGACTAGAAGAATGGGCAGGGACAGGGGGAGAGGAACTACTAGAACTCGCGCTGAAAATGTTGGACGATCCCGAGGTGGAGGTGCAAGTCCGCGCTTTGCCTATCCTGCTTCGCTCCCATAACCCGGTCTATCAAGACGCGGCAACCCAGGCGTTGAATGGGTTCCTGTGTCATGAAGAAGCCCACCAACGGGTTCGGGGAGTGCGGGTATTGGAACATACCAACGGTCAACATTTCGTTGAGGGCTTGGTTAAATACCTGGCCGATCCTGCCGATGAAGTTCGCCTGGAAGCAGCACTGGCCGTTGAAGCCTTGGCCCAAGAGAAACTGTCTCTCCCGGCCACCAGCTTGATTTTGGAAGCGATAGACCCGCTACGGCGAGACCCCATTGAACGGGTACGCCGGACGGCTCTGATCGTATTGGGATGTATCGGTACTCATGACTCGTACCAAGAGTTGGTGGGGGCATTGACCGATCCCAGCCCTCAAGTGAGGGCCACAGCCGTAAATGTTCTGGTTCAAATTGGTAAAGGGGCTATTCCCATCGTTCATCCGCTCCTCGACTCGCCTGACCCCCAACAGCGTAAAATGGCAGCGGTCATTCTGAGCCGCATCAACCAGCGTAACTTTGGCCCCCTGGTCGAGACATACATCACCGGCAATCTGCTGACTATTTACCGCAACATGGGTCGCCTGGCGGCCCTGAAGTCTTGCGCCGTATACCCCAGTATTTCTGTTTTACAGAGTGCGCTCCGGGAACAAAATCAACAACTGGTCACAGAAATTTTTTATTTGCTGGCCGCTATCCATACTCCAGAGACGATAAAAACGGTAGCGGAGTCGCTCCGCAGCGAAACGTCTCATGTGCGAGTTAATGCCCTGGAGGCGCTCGAAGCATTGACTACTCCCCAGACGGCCCACTTGTTGGCGCCGCTGTTTGAACCGGAACCCGATTTCAGCCAGTTATTGCAAATCAGCCAGGAAACCTGGGCCATGCCCTTTCCCGACATGGCAACCGCTACTAAACAACTCCTCACCACCGCTGACGACTCATCCTTTCGAGCCATCATGACGTTGGCTTTGGGCGAAATGGGGGCAGCTCTGCGGCCTGTGGAGACCGCAGGGCCGGGTGACTCATCCCTGGCCGAGGCCGCCTCGGATTCGGCCCGCCGGCCCCAACCGGCCAGTATATTTGATACCCCAACCGAACCAGATAGTGACATCCAACCGCTTCAAGAAACCAAACCTGAATTTCGTCGGGCCCGCCGGCCCAATCCCACCGACCTGCTAAACGCGCTGGCAGAAACAGCCAAAGACGAGCCATCCGCCCCAGAGAGTCCCCCGGAAAACTTAAAAACACGGCGGAGGAGGCCAGTTGACCTGCTGGGTGCGTTGGTGGGCAGCCCTGGCTCCACTCCCATGCCTGATGAAAAACCCGAAGTAAATAACACAGCAGCTTCGTCCGGCCCGGTTCCTTTTACCCTGTCGGAAATTGAAGCATTGGTAGACAAGGCCTTTGCCGATCCTTCCATTGATGTGCGCCTGGCCGCACGCGCCGCCAAACAGATGATGGCCGGCGTTTATATTGCTAATTTAGTCCAGGAGGAGGGAATTTTGCTTTCAACCATCGAAAAAATTATCTTTTTGAAGGAAGTTCCCTTTTTCGAGGGTATGACCATTGATCAGTTGAAAGTGCTGGCGAATGTATGCGAAGAGGAATTATTTGAAGAGGATACCCGTATCTTTAATGAAAATGACCCCGGCGGTGCACTGTATGTAGTTGTTAGTGGTCGGGTGGCCATTGAACAAGAAAAACGAAAAGGTTCCTTTGCCCGTCTGGCTACTATTGAAGCTCACTCTTACTTTGGTGAAATGAATCTGTTTGACGACAGTCCGCGCTCGGCCAGTGCAACTGCCATCCAAGATACCTTAATCTTACGGCTACGCCGCGAACCTTTAATCGTCCTGGCTCGCCAATACCCTGATCTATCCCTGGAACTGATCAAGGTGCTGAGCCAACGCTTACGGGATGCTAACGACCGGATTGCCGACTTGACCCGTGCTCGAACCCGTGAATTGCAGAAGTTTTATGACAAGTTCGATTAATCATGAGCGGCTATGACAAATTAAGCAGTGTGATCATTGGTGAAGGGACGCTGCCCATTCAGTGTATCGACATTCTGCTCCAGGCCGGACATACCGCTTGTGGTGTTGTTTCCTCCGATATATCACTACTCCGATGGGCGGCAAAAAAAAACATCCCCCATCTTAAAATAAACAAGGGCTTACCCACCCCAGTTGATCTTATCGCCTGGTTGGGCCAGGCTTCCTTTGATTATCTGTTCAGCCTCGCCAGTGATGTCATCCTTCCCCCCTCTGTGCTGGCTTTACCCCGGCGGGGGGCCATCAATTATCATGACGGGCCTTTGCCCAAATACGCCGGCCATTACCCTACCTCCTGGGCTATTCTTCAACACGAAACCGCCTACGCCGTCACCTGGCACGTGATGACCCCCCAGGTCAACGCGGGCGATATCTTAAAACAGGTCCCTGTTGATCTTGCTGCCGATGAGACCGCGTTGACACTCAACACCAAATGCTACGACGCCGCGATACGCTCATTTGCTGAGTTAGTTGATGATTTGGCGCGTGGGCGTGTACCGGCGCACCCCCAAAATCTGGCCGAACGCACCTACTTTTGGCGCTGCCAAAAACCATCGGCCGGTGGCCTGCTTTCGTGGCAACAAACCGCCGCCGATATTGAGGCCCTGGTTCGGGCGCTGCATTTTGGACCGTATCCCAACCCGGTCGCTTATCCAAAATTATTCCTGGGCCCAGAGTTTCTCCTTGTCTCAGAAGTCGAAATCTTCACCGCGAAAATTCCGGTCCCGCCAGGGACCATCACCTACCTGGGGCCTGATTTTCTTCAGGTCGCCTCTGCCACCCATCAGGTTTTGCTCCGCCGGTTGCTAACTATAGATGGTCGCCCTCTGGCGATTCCTGATCTCGTCACTCAATTTGGGCTGGGCGAGGGCTACCGGCTGCCCGACCTTGATCTGGGGATAACCGGCCGTATGACCACCCTGTATGCAGCCCTTTGCCCGCATGAGTCCTTCTGGGTGGAGCGCCTGGCGACGATACAGCCCATTTCATTGCCCTACCTGGAAAGAGATGCCACACCTGACCAATCAGCGCGAAGAGTTCGTTTACCCATGCCCATTCCCGCCGAAGTTAATACCTTCCTCCAGAACCAACAGTCCGGCTGGCGGTTAAGCGATTTTCTACTGGCGGCCTGGGTTGCCTACCTGGCCCGGCTTAACGGGGTTAGCTGTTTTGATTTGGGTTTCAAACCGGCCGAGTTGAAGCGCAGCCTGGCCGGATTGGAGGGCTTGTTCAGCGCAACAGTTCCCCTACGAATTGAGCTAAATCCCATGTGGCCCTTTGAGCAGGTCTACCAGGCCATGCGCGACGGGGTTGAGTTAGTCAATCATCACCAGACTTATGCCCGCGATGTTCCGGCCAGATACCCGGAACTGAGTTCATTACCCCAACCGGGGGTAAAACCTCTCTGGCCTGTCATCGTTGAACAAGTCGAGAACCTAATCGATCCCCACAAGTCTGAAACGGCTGACAGTAATTTGACGCTGGTCATTCCACTGGAAGAAACGAGCTATTCCTGTTACTGGCTCTATGACCCGCAAGTTCTGACCGAGTCTAACCTGGTCAGGATAGCCGCTCAGTTCAGCACCTTGCTCCAAAGTATCATTAGCCAACCTCACCAACCCCTGGTCCATTTGTCTCTCCTGCCGGAAGACGAACGCCGCCAGGTGTTGGTAGAGTGGAACCAAACTGAAGCCGATTATCCCCGCGACCGCTGCTTGCACCAACTGTTTGAAACTCAGGTGGAACGAGTGCCTGAAGCAATTGCCGTGACCCCGTTCACCCGCCCCAGCACCTCCCTTTTGGCCAGAGAGCGGGAAAGGATGATCACCTATCAAGAATTGAACCAGCGGGCCAACCAACTGGCGCATTATCTGCAAGCGCACGGAGTCGGCCCGGAGGTTATCGTCGGCCTTTGTATAACCCGTTCCCTGGAAATGGTGGTAGGGCTGTTGGGCATCCTCAAGGCGGGTGGGGCTTATGTGCCGCTCGACCCCGTTTATCCCCAGGAACGGCTGGCCCTGATGTTGGCCAATACCCAGGTTCCGGTGTTACTAACCCAACAGCGGCTGGTTGAAAAACTACCGGAACATAAGGCTCGCGTCATCTGCCTGGACAAAGACTGGCCGGCCATTACCCGGTACAACGTTGAGAATCCGGACAGTGGGGTGACGCCGCAAAATTTAGCCTATGTTTTGTTTACCTCAGGTTCAACCGGTCAGCCCAAGGGGGTCGCCATTGAGCACCGCAGCCCGGTCGCCCTGGTGGCCTGGGCGGGTCAGATTTTTACGGCGAGTGACCTGGCCGGTGTATTGGCCTCCACCTCGCTCAATTTCGACCTATCGGTGTTTGAGCTATTTGTGCCCTTGAGTTGGGGCGGGCGCGTTATTCTGGCCGAGAATGCTCTGCATTTGCCCACCTTACCCGCAGCCCGACAAGTGACTCTGATTAATACAGTCCCCTCAGCTATGGCTGAATTGTTGCGGGCCGGCAATTTGCCCGCTTCGGTCCGAACCGTCAACTTGGCCGGCGAGCCGCTCCGCCCCGAATTGGTGCAGCAGATTTATCGGCAAAAGAGCGTTCAACGAGTTTTTGACCTTTACGGTCCCTCTGAAGATACAACCTACTCTACCTTTGCCCTTCGAGATAGCCAGGGGCCGGCCACCATCGGTCGCCCCATTGCCAATACCCAGATTTATCTCCTGGACGAGCAGTTGCAGCCCGTGCCTATCGGTATTCCCGGCGAGTTATATCTTGGCGGAGCCGGCCTGGCCCGGGGCTACCTCGATCACCCGACGGCCACCGCCGAAAAATTTATCCCAAACCCCTTTGGAAGGATGAAGGATGAAGGTGGCAGGATGAAAGAAAAGCAGAAGAAGGATGAAACCCCTCCCTTCATCCTTCAGCCCTCACGCGAAGCGTCCCGCCTTTATAGGTCCGGTGATTTGGCCCGCTACCGGCCGGATGGTAACCTTGAGTTTCTCGGGCGCCGGGATCACCAAGTCAAGGTACGTGGCTACCGGATTGAATTGGGTGAGATTGAAGTGGCGCTGAATCAGCACCCGGCCGTACAGGGAAGTGTGGTCGTGGTTAATGAAGACCCGGCAGGAGACAAACGTTTGATTGCTTACCTGGTTCCCAAACAAGCTCCCCACCCTATACCCACCTCCCTAATATTTGAGTTGCGCCGTTTCTTGCCGGCAAAACTACCTGACTATATGCTGCCGTCCGTGTTTATATTACTAGATACGCTCCCCTTAACGCCCAACGGCAAAGTAGATCGCCGCGCCCTGCCCCCACCCGATTTCGCTCGGCCCCAATCTGGGGAAACTTTCGCAGCTCCGCGTACCCCTACTGAGGCCCTCCTGGCCGGTATTTGGGCCGAGGTACTGGGCCTGGAACAAGTTGGCGTTCAAGACAACTTCTTTGAGTTGGGCGGCCAATCCCTCCTGGCTACCCGCATTATCTCCCGGCTCCGCGATACGCTCCAGTTAGAATTACCTTTGCGTACCATGTTCGAAACTCCTACGGTCGCCACCCTGGCCGAACATATCGAAACGCTCCGATGGGCCGCCCAGGGCGGGCTTCCCGGCCCCCAGCCCGGGGATTGGGGAGAGCGTGAAGAGGGCGAAATATGACTTTACTCGAGTTTCTATCCCATCTCCGCCAGTTGGGGATCAACCTTTCGGCCGATGGAGATCGGCTGCATTACAACGCGCCCCAGGGGACGGTAACCCCGGCCTTGCGGGCCGAATTGAGCGCCCGCAAAACCGAAATCCTTGAATTTTTTCGCCGGGTGCAAGCTGGCTCCCCACCCATCACGCCGGCCTCACGCCGGCAAAATTTGCCGCTGTCTTTTGCCCAGCAGCGCCTCTGGTTTTTCGACCAGTTGGAACCGGGCCGCCCCACCTACAATGAAACGGCTGCCTTTCACCTGGTCGGCCCGCTCAACATGACCGCGCTGGAACAAAGCCTGGGCGACCTGGTGCGCCGCCACGAAATCTTGCGCACCACTTTTGTAACGGTGGACGGACAACCGGTGCAAGTTATCCACCCAATTTTGGATTTACGATTTACGATTTACGATTTGACCCAAATCCAGGATCACCCTTCATCAGATAAGCCGTCTAAAATTCAAACTTTAAAATCCAAAATGCAAGAGGAGGCTCGCCGCCCCTTTAACCTGGCTCAAGGTCCACTCCTACGAGTTGCTCTATTCCAATTGGTCGAGACGGAGCACGTATTGCTCCTGGTTATGCATCACATCATCACCGATGGCTGGTCTATGGAGGTTCTCTTCCACGAGCTAGCACTGCTTTACGAGGCTTACCTGGCCGGATTACCCGCATTGCTGCCTGAGCTGTCCCTTCAATACGCCGACTTTGCCGTTTGGCAGCGGCAGTGGCAACAAGGAGAGGTGCTGGAAAAGCAACTGGCCTACTGGCGTCAGTGCTTGGGCAGCCATCCGCCCAGCCTGGAACTGCCCACCGACCGCTCCCGACCCGCGGTGCAAACCTACCGGGGCGCGGCCCAAACATGGCTGCTGCCCCAGGAATTGAGCGAGGCCCTGCGAGTTTTAAGCCAACAGGTCGGTATCACCTTGTTTATGACCCTCCTGGCGGCGTTCAAGACGCTGCTTTATCGTTACACCGGCCAGGACGACGTCATTGTGGGCCTGCCGATATCCAACCGTAACCGGAGCGAGTTGGAGGAACTCATCGGCTTTTTTGTCAACACCCTTGTCTTGCGCACCAGCCTGGCCGGCCACCCTACGTTTCGGGAGTTACTGGGACGAGTTCGAGAAACGATGTTGGGAGCTGAGGCGCACCAAGATTTACCCTTTGAGAAATTGGTCGAAGCGTTGCACCCGGAGCGAGACCTGGGCCACAACCCGCTGTTCCAGGTAGCTTTTGCTCCACAGCCCTCTCTGCCGCTGCTAAAACTGGCAGGGCTGACTGTTAGCCCGTTTGAAGTTGACACGGGTGTAACCAAGTTTGAGTTGACTTTGTACGTAACCGATACACCCCAGGGAGTGCTGGGAAAATGGGAATACAACACCGACCTGTTTGACTCCACCACCATCACCCGGATGACAGGGCATTACCAGACTTTGCTGGAGAGTATCGTCGCCAACCTCGACCAGCGACTCTCCGGCCTGCCGTTGCTTACCCTGGCCGAGCGACGGCAATTACTGGAGGAATGGAACGCTACGGAGGCAGAGTATACCCCGGCTTTAACCCTGCCTGAACTCATCGAGGCTCAGATCGAGCGGACACCTGACGCCATCGCGGTCATCTTCGACCAACAAATTTTGACTTACCGGGAGCTAAACCGGCGCTCCAACCAACTGGCCCACTATTTGCGGAGTTTAGGAGTGAGGCCAGATGTACTGGTGGGCATTTGCTTGGAGAACTCGGTGGAGATGGTCGTGGCGATGCTCGGCGTCCTCAAAGCCGGGGGGGCCTATATCCCGCAAGACCCCGCCTATCCCCTGGAACGAATCGCCTTTGTCCTGGCCAACGCCCAAGCGCCGGTGCTGTTAACGCAACACCGCCTGGTCGAGCGTTTACCTAAGCAGGAGGCAAAACTCATCTGTTTGGATACTGATTGGGAAACTATCGCCAATCAACCTGATAAAAACTTGCGCAGCGAAATAACACCGGATAACCTGGCCTATGTCCTCTATACCTCAGGCTCCACCGGCCGGCCGAAAGGGGTGATGATTTCACACCGAGCCATCGCCAACCATATGCAATGGCTGCAAACGGCCTTCCCGTTAAACGAAACTGATGCTGTGTTCCAAAAAACGCCGGTTAGTTTCGATGCCTCGGTGTGGGAATTTTACGCGCCCCTACTCGCCGGAGCGCGGCTGGTCCTGGCCCGATCAGGTGGGCATGCCGACCCGGCCTATCTCATCAAAACGATTACTGAACGCCGGGTTACAATCCTGCAGCTCGTCCCTTCTTTACTGCAACTGCTGGTGTCGGAGCCGGGATTTGCCGCTTGCACCTCACTGAAACGAGTTTTTTGCGGCGGTGAGCCGCTGCCCCCTGAGCTGGTAGCCCATTTCTATGCCCAATTGCCGGCAGATTTGATCAATCTCTACGGCCCTACCGAAGCCACCATTGACGCCACTTTTTGGGTTTGCCCGCGTGGAGATCAGCCCCACTTCATCTCCATCGGCCGCCCGATTGCCAACGTGCAGGCTTATATTCTGGACACCCACTTACAGCCGGTTCCCATCGGCGTGCCCGGTGAGTTGTATCTCGGCGGCTCCGGCCTGGCCAGGGGTTATCTCAACCGGCCCGATTTGACCGCCGAGAGATTCATTCCCAATCCCTTCAACCCGATCGCCGACCGCCACCTCCCGCCTGCCGCAACCGAACCGTCAGTATTCAGCGGCCTGCCGTCCGTGGTCAGCAGTCGTCTTTATAACTCCGGTGACCTGGCCCGCTATCTACCGGATGGCAACATAGAATTCCTGGGCCGGGTGGACCACCAGGTTAAGGTGCGCGGTTATCGGATTGAATTGGGCGAGATTGAAGCGGCGCTGCGACAGCATCCCACCGTGTCGGAAACAGTCGTACTGGCCCGGAGTGACAAGTATGGGCCAGGCCAAAAACAACTGGTGGCTTATCTGGTCGCTGAACCGGAGCGCCGGCCCACCCTGACCGAACTGCGAATTTTCCTCAAGCAAACCCTGCCTGAGTATATGATTCCCTCCGCCTTTGTTTTTCTGGAGGCAATGCCGCTCACCCCCAACGGCAAGATAGACCGCCGCGCCCTACCCGTACCGGATCAAGCCGGCCCCATCTCGGCAGAAAAAACACTCACGGCCCCTCGGAATCAAATCGAGCAGACGTTGGTCGAAATTTGGATCCAGGTGCTGCAAATCGAACGAGTTGGTGTATTTGATAACTTCTTTGAACTGGGTGGAGACTCGATCCTCAGTATTCAGATCATCGCTCGGGCCAATCAGGCCGGACTTCGGCTAACCCCCCGGCAATTCTTCCAACATCAGACCATTGCCGAGTTGGCGGCAGTAGCGGATACAGCCTTAATAACCTCCATCGAACAGGGTCCGGTGACCGGCCCCGTGCCGTTGACCCCCATCCAGCACTGGTTCTTTGAACAAAATTTACCTGACCCCCATTACTGGAACCAGGCGATGTTACTGGAGGCTAAACAGCCTTTGAACCCGTTATTGCTGGAGCAAGCGATCCAGTACTTGCTGGTTCATCATGATGCGCTTCGGATGAGGTTTTATCCCTCCTCTTCCATTCCCCTAGCGGGGGGTAAAGAGAGGAACTGGCAGCAGATCGAGACCGATCTGGCCGAGCACACGCCTTTTACCCATCTTGATTTGGCTGCGCGTGGGGCAATCGAGCCAGGCACGGTGATTGAGGCAGCCGCTGCCGAATTACAGGCCAGCTTGAACCTGACCCAGGGACCGCTGTTACGGGTAGCTCTGCTTGACCTGGGATCGGAGCAGCCAAACCGTTTACTTATCGTCATCCATCACCTGGTTGTTGACGGTGTGTCCTGGCGTATCCTGCTGGAAGATTTACAAACGGCTTACCAGCAACTAGAGCAAGGTGAGGTTGTCCACCTGCCGGCCAAGACCACTTCCTATAAACAATGGGCCGAACGTTTGGCTGAAGCGGCTAAAAAGCGGGCCACCGAACAGACCGGGTTGGCCCACTGGCTGGCCGAATCACCGCTGCCGATCCCGCCGCTTCCTATCGACTACCCGGAAGGACGCCAGACTAACCCTGAAGCCTCGGCCCGCACGGTGACGGTGGCGCTCACCACCGCAGAGACTCGCGCTCTACTCCAGGATGTGCCGGCTGCTTATCACACGCAAATCAATGAGGTATTGTTAACGGCCCTGGCGCAGACGCTGACCGAATGGACGGGCAGCCCCGCCCTACGGCTTGACTTGGAAGGTCATGGCCGCGAAGAAATTATGCCCGGAGTAGACCTATCGCGCACGGTCGGCTGGTTCACCACCATCTTTCCGGTATGTTTAGATTTGCGGTCGGCGCACCGGCCCGGTGAAGCGCTTAAATCTATCAAAGAACAACTACGCCGGATCCCAGAGCATGGGATTGGCTACGGCTTGCTGCGCTATCTAAGCGAAGACTCGGCCATCAAAAGTCAACTACGCGCTCAGCCTCAAGCCGAGATAAGCTTTAATTACCTGGGCCAATTCGACCAGGTTTTGGGCGGGTCAACTTTATTTCGCCTGGCCCGCGAGTTGAGCGGCTCAGAGCACAGCCCGCGTGGGCAACGGCGTTATGTACTGGAAGTTGAGAGTAGTATCATAGCCGGCCAATTGCAACTGGCCTGGGTTTATAGCGAAAATATTCACCGGCGTTCCACCATCGAACGCCTGGCCGGAGATTTTATGGCCGCCCTGCGCGCTCTCATCCTCCACTGCCAATCTCCCGAAGCCGGGGGCTACACCCCGTCTGACTTCCCGGAAGCAAATTTAAGTCAAGCCGAGCTGGACGACCTATTGGCCGATTTGAACGAGACAATGGAGTAACTCATTTGGATGTATTCAATTTCAGTTGGAAATGGGGTCCAAAGCTTGCTTTAGCCTTTCCAGGTGGAAGGAGTAAGCAAAACAACAATGGCTAAAAACGACATCGAAGCCATTTATCCTCTCTCACCGATGCAGGCAGGCATGCTGTTTCATACCCTTTATGCGCCGGCGTCGGGTATATATTTTGAACAGTTAGATTGTACCCTGCACGGTGAACTGAACCGCTCGGCCTTTCAACAGGCCTGGCAGCAGGCGGTGGAGCGGTATGCAGTTCTGCGCACTCTGTTTATGTGGGAACGCCGCGACAAACCACTCCAGGTGGTCCGCCGGCAGGTTAAATTGCCCTGGACTGAATACGATTGGCGCAACATGCTGCCGGATGAACAACAACGGCAATTAGAGTCCTTTTTACAAGCTGACCGGCGGCAAGGGTTTGACCTGGCCAAAGCGCCGCTTATGCGCCTGGTGTTGATTCGCCTGGCTGAACACAGTTACCATTTTATTTGGAGCTTCCATCACCTGCTGCTTGACGGCTGGAGCGCTTCCAGGCTGTTTAATGAGGTATTTACCTTATATGAGGCCCGCTGTCGCGGCGAAGATTTACCCCTTGCCGCCGACCGTCCCTACAGGGATTACATTGCCTGGCTACAACAACAAGATTTGGGTCAAGCTGAGACCTACTGGCGGCAAACACTGAGAGGTTTTACCACTCCAACCCGGCTGTTTTTTGACCGCTTGCCGGGCAGTGGGTCGAGTCCTGAACACGAATACGCCGAGCAGCAAGTACAACTCTCACCGGCCGCTACAACGGCCCTGCAAGCTCTGGCCCGACAGTACCAGGTCACCCTCAACACGCTGGTACAAGGAGCCTGGGCCATCCTCCTCAGCCGCTACAGTGGTGAGGCGGATGTACTCTTTGGCGCAGTCGTTTCCGGGCGTCCGGCCGACCTGAGCGGTGTTGAGACGATGATGGGGCTGTTTATCAACACCCTGCCGGTTCGGGTTACAGTATCGCCGCAGATAACGTTGGCAGCCTGGCTCAAAACACTTCAGACCCGGCAGATCGAAGCTCGCCATTACGAATACAGCCCCTTAGCCCAGGTTCAGGGCTGGAGCGAGGTAGCGCGGGGCCAAGCTTTGTTTGAGAGTATCCTGATTTTTGAGAATTATCCGGTTAGCCAACCGAGTTCGGCGCAAGGCCAGCATATCACCATTCGTAATGTCCACTTTTTTGAAAAGACCAACTATCCCCTGACCATCATCGTCGAGCCGGGGCCGGCCCTGTGGCTGCGTTTCAGCTACGACAGCGACTACTTTGACCACGCCGCCATCAGCCGGATACTTGGCCACTTTCAGACTTTGCTGGAAGGTATGGTTGACCAACCTGCTGCTCGCCTGTCGGACTTATCCATCTTGACCGCCGCCGAACAGCGCCAACTGCTGGTTGAGTGGAACAACACCGCCGCCGACTACCCCCAAGAGCAGTGTCTCCATCACCTGTTTGAAGCCCGGGTCGCGCAAATACCTGAAGCCAATGCTCTCACCTACCAGAGCGAAACCCTCACTTACGGCGAGTTAAACCGGCGGGCCAACCAACTGGCGCATTATCTGCGGGCGCAGGGGATAGGGCCGGAGGTCATCGTCGGCCTCTGCGTGGAACGCTCGCTGGAAATGGTCGTAGGATTGCTCGGTATCCTCAAAGCAAGTGCGGCTTATCTGCCTCTCGACCCCACCTATCCCCCCGACCGCCTGGCCTGGATGCTGGCCGATACCCAAACCCCTCTCTTGTTGACCCAACAGCGCCTTATCAAAAAGCTGCCCCGCCATTCCGCCCGGCTGGTCTGCCTGGATCGGGATTGGCCGACCATTACCCAACACAGCGCCGACAACCCCGCCGGCGAAGTGACGCCTCAGAATTTGGCCTACGTCCTGTTTACCTCCGGCTCCACCGGCCAGCCCAAAGGCGTCGCCATCGAGCATCACAGTCCGGTCGCCTTGGTCGCCTGGGCCGGCCAAATCTTTACCGCCGACGACCTGGCCGGGGTACTGGCCTCCACCTCCATCAACTTCGACCTGTCCGTGTTTGAACTGTTTGTGCCCTTGAGTTGGGGCGGGCGAGTCATTCTGGTTGAGAACGCTCTGCACTTGCCTACCTTGCCCGCCGCCCATCAGGTTACGCTGGTCAATACCGTTCCCTCGGCTATGACTGAGTTATTACGCCTGGGCGATTTGCCCCTTTCGGTTCGAACCGTCAACTTGGCCGGTGAGCCGCTCCGCCCGGAATTGGTACAACAGCTTTATCGTCAGAAAAGTGTCCAACGGGTTTTTGATTTGTACGGACCTTCCGAAGATACCACCTACTCCACCTTTGCCCTCCGCAGCAGCCAGGGGCCGGCGACTATCGGCCGCCCGGTTGCCAATACCCAGGTTTACCTGTTGGATGCGCAGTTGCAGCCCGTGCCCATCGGCGTTCCCGGTGAGCTGTATCTCGGTGGGGCCGGCCTGGCTCGCGGCTACCTCAACCGGCCAGGATTGACCGCCGAGAAATTTATTCCAAATCCCTTTAGCTCGGCCGCTAACGGACAACGGCCGATCGCCACCGAGGAGGTACCAACGTTTAACGGCCTGCCGTCGGTGGTTGGCAGTCGTCTCTATAAGACCGGTGATCTGGCCCGCTACCTGCCCGACGGTAACATCGAATTCCTGGGCCGGCTGGACCATCAGATCAAAATTCGGGGATTTCGGGTGGAGTTGGGCGAGATTGAAGCCGCTTTAAGACGCCATCCCGCCGTGCGTGAAGCCGTGATGTTGTTCCGCAGTAACCAGGATGGGTCAGACCAAAAACAACTCGTGGCCTACCTCGTCACCCATCCGGGAGATAGGCCCCGCAACAGCGACCTGCGGAATTTTTTGAAACAAACCCTACCCGACTATATGATTCCATCCAGTTTCGTCTTCCTGGCGGCCCTGCCTCTGACGCCCAACGGCAAAATTGATCGTAAAGCCTTACCCGCACCTGATTCCGCCAGGCCGGAAGTAAGTGAATCTTACACCTTACCTCGCTATCCGACGGAAGAAATGCTGGCTACGATCTGGGCCGAAATTCTGGGCCTGGAGCGGGTTGGTATCCACGACGATTTTTTTGAGTTAGGGGGACATTCGCTGTTAGCCACACAACTGGTTTTGCGGGTGCGTGAGGTTTTTCAGGTAGAACTATCACTACGCGAATTTTTTACCACAGCAACTGTCGCCGGGTTAGCCCAAGCCATCGATCTGACTCGCCGCGCCGGCCCCGCTGCGACTGCCCCAAGCATCGATTTTAAGGCCGAGGCCGTCCTCGACCCTGCTATTCGGCCCCCGGCTGTGCCGCCGCTCCCAGCCCCGCCTGCCCATCCGGCTTCGATCCTTTTAACCGGCGCTACCGGCTTTCTAGGCGCTTTTCTGTTGTATGAACTCTTGCAGCAAACTTCGGCTCACATTTACTGCCTGGTCCGCGCTGCCGACGCCGAAGCGGGCCGCCAAAAAATCTACCGGAACTTTGAAACTTATCTCCTGCACCATCCCCACTTAACTACCCGGGTTATCCCGGTGGTAGGCGACCTGGCTCAACCCTATTTGGGGCTATCAACCTCAGAATTTCAGCATTTGGCCGGTCAACTGGACGCCATTTATCACAACGGCGCGGTGGTTAACTTTGTCTACCCCTACCATAAACTCAAACCGGCCAATGTCCTGGGAACCCAGGAAGTTTTGCGCCTGGCGACCCGGCTCAAGGCCATCCCGGTGCATTATGTTTCGACCATCTCCGTTTTTGATTCGCTAGGCTACCTCCAAAAGCAGCTCATCCGGGAGCAAGACGAAGTAGGCCACAGTGACAGCTTGTTGTTCGGTTACGCCCAGAGCAAGTGGGTAGCCGAAAAACTGGTTGTGGCCGCCCGGGAGCGGGGTCTGCCTGTATCGATCTACCGGCCCGGAACGGTGGTGGGACACAGCCAAACCGGCGCCTGGAACACGGATGATTATTTATGCCGATTCATCAAAGGCTGTATCCAATTAGGAGAGATGCCCGATCTGGACGAAATCACCCGGCTTACCCCCGTAGATTTTGTCAGCCGGGCTATCATCTACCTCTCCCTCCGGTCGCAGTCGTGGGGCCAGGTTTTTCACACGCTGACGCCTCACCGCTTGCCCCTGGGCCGGCTGGCCGAATGGCTGGCGGCTTTTGGCTACCCGGTGCAGCAGACGCCCTATAAACAGTGGCTGAATCTGCTAATGAAACAGGTTGGACACTCTACAGAGAATGCTTTATATTCGCTGTTACCCTTTTACATCGAACGAGCGCCAGGAGAAGCGATGCTGACCATGCCTGAACTATTCACTCAAGAGCGAGCGCCTGAATTTGGCTCCGAGAATCTGACAAATGCCCTGGCCGGTTCTGATCTGACCTGCCCTGTCGTTGACGCCGAACGGTTTGGGGTATACCTGTCATATTTTATTCGTAGGGGCTTTCTACCCCCGCCATCGAAGTAATAAAAAACAAACCCCTGATGAGTGGTTTTGAAGGAATAGTGATAAAATGTATAAAGATCAGGAAGACAATACCATATACAAAGTTGTTGTCAATCATGAAGAACAGTATTCCATCTGGCCGGCCGACCGGGAAAACGCGCCGGGCTGGCGAGATGCGGGTTTTAGCGGCCCCAAAGCAGACTGCCTGGCCTACATCAAAGAGGTCTGGACCGACATGCGGCCTCTTAGCCTGAGAAAAAAAATGGAGGGGTCCACTGACTCTTAGATGTTCCTGGCCCGCCCCGCCGGAACCGGCCAAACTGGCGGCGTTCGATGAGATTCATGTCTGGTGCGCGGTATTAGATCAGCCAGCCACGCGGGTGCAGCAGTTGGCCCAAACGCTGACCCCAGACGAACGCCTGCGGGTTGAACGCTTCCATTTTGAGCGGGATCGGCAGCGGTTCATTGTTGGCCGGGGGATACTCAGAATGATTTTGGGGCAATACCTGGGGCTTGAGCCAGGCCGGTTACAGTTTTGCTATGGTCCTCACGGCAAGCCGGCTCTGGCTGGAACGCTTACCGGGCAGACAGGCAGGCTCTGTTTTAACCTGGCGCACTCGCAAAACCTGGCCATCTATGCCGTGACCTGCGAGCGGGAAATCGGCGTAGATATTGAATATATCCGCGCCATTTCCGAAGCCGACCAAATCACCGCCCGTTTCTTTTCGGCCCAGGAAAGCGCCGTATGGCTGTCGCTTCCGCCGGATCAGAGACAAGCAGCCTTTTTCAACTGCTGGACTCGGAAGGAAGCCTACATTAAAGCCCTGGGCGATGGGTTAGCGCAGCCCTTAGCCGGGTTTGACGTTTCGTTAGCACCGGGGGAAGCGGCCGGATTATTAAGCATCGGCGGCGACCGCCAAGCTGCCGCTCCCTGGTCTATTCAGACTTTGGCTCCCGCTCCCGGCTATGCAGCCGCCCTGGCCGTAAAAGGGCACGGCTGGCAGCTTAAATGTTGGCAGTGGGTTTAGTTAAGGAGAGGGAAGAAATGGTCAAATTTCTAAAAAGCTATAATAGCTTCTCCAGATTAATTCTGTTGCTGGTCATTGTTTTGTTATTAGCCGCCTGCGCCGATCAGACAGCCTCGCCCGCAGAAATCCCCCTTACGCCAACCGCCATACCTGCTAGCCCGCGTGTAGAAAATACGCTGCACCTCCTTAACTGGCAAGCGCCAACCACGCTCAATCCCCACTTAAACGCCGTTATCCAAGATTGGGAGGCCAGTCGGATCACGCTAGAGCCATTAGCCAGTTTTGACAAGGACGGCAAGCTGGTACTTTTCCTGGCCGCCGAAATCCCCAGCTTGGAGAATGGTCAGCTTGCGCCTGACTTAAAATGGGTCACCTGGAAGCTTAAGCAAGGAATTAAATGGTCTGATGGGCAGCCTTTTACAGCCGACGACGTCCGCTTTACTTACGACTTCATTGTGAACCCGGCAGTGGCCTCGGCCACTGTCCAGGCAGTAGGAATCTATCAGGCGATTGAAAAAGTCGAAGTTATTGACGACTACACCGTTAAAATCAGTTTTAAAGACGTGACTCCGGCCTGGGCGCTGCCTTTTGTGGGTGTGCAGGGGGTGATTTTGCCCCGCCACGTTTTTGAGGCTTATAACGGCGCTAACGCTCGGGAAGCGCCGGCTAACACGTTGCCGGTGGGTACCGGCCCCTATCGGGTGCGTCCGCCGGGGATTAAGCCCCAAGAGGTTTTACTCCTGGGCACTCAGATTGTTGAAACGAACAAAATTGTATTTGAACCTAATCCCTACTTCCGAGAAACCGGCCAGCCTCTCTTCGATACCATCGAATTAAAAGGCGGCGGCCTGGTTGACGAGGCCGCCCGGTTGGCATTAGAAACCGGCCAAGTTGAATTTGCCTTCTCCCTTCAATTGCCCGCCGAAAAATTGACCCAACTGGAAACAGCCAAGCAGGGGCATCTGGTGACCAACTTTGGCTCCAAGGTGGACCGGCTTCTCCTCAATCGTACCAATCCCAGGCAGCAAACGGCTGACGGCGAACGTTCCAGCCTGCAATTCCCCCATCCCTTCTTCAGTGACAAGAAAGTGCGCCAGGCCTTTGCCTATGCCATTGATCGAGAAGCCATTGCCCAGCTTTATGGCCCGGCCGGCCGGGCCACCACCAACAATTTGGTCGCTCCGCCCCAATACCAGTCACCTCACTCCTTTTATGAGTACAACCCGGAGAAAGCCAAAGCCTTGTTGACCGAAGCTGGCTGGCGCGATACCAACAGCGACGGTGTGATGGACAAAGATGGGAGCAAAATGCGAGTGGTCATCCAGTCATTTATTAGTCCCATCTATGATCAAATGCAGGATATTATCAAAAAGAATTTGAACGCCATTGGGGTGGAAGTGGAACCGAAACGGGTTGACGCCAGCATCATGTTCAGTGCCGACCCATCGGCCACTCCCGACCACTGGACGCGCTTCAACGCCGACATGCAATTGATCGGCTATGTAGGCGACCCTGATCCCGGTACTTTTATGCAACTTTGGTTGAGTACCCAGATTCCGCAGCAAGTCAACAACTGGGCCGGCACGAACATGGAACGTTGGATCAATCATGACTACGACGCCCTCTACCAGCAATCTGCGATAGAAGTAGACCCTGAAAAACGCCGCAACCTCATCATCGGAATGAACGATATACTGGTTGAAGATGTGGTCATGATTCCTATGGTCCATGTGGCCGATGTTGCCGGTGTAAGCAACTCCCTGGAAGGGATAGACTTGACCCCCTGGGATACAAATACCTGGAATATTAAAGATTGGAGGCGCATTACCCATGACTAGTCAAGTTTCAGTCGAGGAGACTCACCAACCGGTTTTAATGCCGGCCGATCAACCCTCCTACCTTCAATTTCCGGCATTTCTCAGGAATCTCAAAATCGGGAGCAAACTGACCATTGGTTTTGGCATCCTGGTGGCGTTGATTTTTGTGAGCGCTGGGATTAGCTTCCTGGGCAGTTTCCGGGCCACTACCCGGATTAATCTGACCGAAAATGTGCGTATGCCGGCGGCGCTCATCGCTGCCCAGGCCCAGGCTGATTTGCTCCAAATGCTGGGCGATGTGCAAGGCTACCTGGCTCTGGGCGACCAGGATACCAAATATGGTGACAGCTTCGAGCAGACCAGCCGTTCGTTTGAGGCCGACCTGGCCGAGCTGGAGCGGCTGTTAACCCAAAATCCAGACCCGGAAAATCAGCGCCGCCTGGAAAAGCTCAAAACTGATTATGAGCGATGGTCAACTTTGCCCAATCAGCTCTTCGAGTTGCGTAATGATCAACTGGAACGCGAGCCGGCTTATAAACTTTTGGCCACAGAAGGCATCCGTAATGCCGGCAAGGTCTTGATTACCACCAAGACCTTGATCGAGACGCAAGGCCAAAGCGAGCCAACCACCGAAAATTTGGCCCTCTTGCAAGATATGGCCCAATTTCAGGGCAATTTTGCGGCTATGCTGTCGGCGCTGCGCGGCTATGTCACCACCCGCAATCGTATCTATCGTGGAGAATATGAAGTCAACCGCACCGACAACGATAATGTCTGGGAACGATTATCCAGCGCCCGCACCCGCGCCATGCTCAACCCCAGCCAGCAAAAATTGCTCGACGAGATAACTCAAAATCGTGAGGCTTTCCTGAAATTACCTGAGCAGATGTTTAGCACCCTGGAAGGTGACCGCTGGCGAGAAGATTTATACCGTTTTAGAACAGAAGCCGTGCCGCTGGCTAATGATATGCAGCAAACATTGGGTGAACTGGTTAACAGCCAGCAAACGTCGCTAAGAAGTGAGCTGGCCGAGGGACGGCGCGCTCTGACCAATACCAATCAGTGGATTCTCGGCGGCGGCATCATCGCTCTTTTGGTGGGCCTGGCGATGGGCTTTGTTTCTCAAGTGGCGGTAGCCAGGCCG
This sequence comes from uncultured Caldilineaceae bacterium, assembly GCA_964622215.1. Classification (GTDB taxonomy): domain Bacteria; phylum Chloroflexota; class Anaerolineae; order 4572-78; family J111; genus DSQQ01. Next base: position 36,943 of record CAZUNT010000009.1, on the reverse strand, counting down.
GTACGCCGACTGACGGCGGTGGCGGAACGAATTAGAGAAGGCGACCTGGAAGCCCAAGCCCGGGTCGAATCGGCTGACGAGATTGGCACGCTGGCTGCAACTTTCAACAACATGACCGGCCAACTCCGCCGAACCCTGTTCCAGGTAAGAAAAGAAAAGAAGCGAGCCGATGACCTGCTCCACGTGGTTATTCCCATCGGCGTGGAATTATCTTCGGAAAAAGATTTCAACCGGCTACTGGAAAAGATGCTGGTCGAAGCCAAGCAGTTCTGTAATGCCGATGCCGGTGTGGTGTACCTGAAGGAAAATGATCGCCTTAAGTTTGTGATTGTCCGCAACGATACCCTCAAAATTGCTATGGGCGGGGCGGGGAGCAAGGAGATTACCCACTCCCGGCTGCCGGTGGAATTGCCCGTTTATGACGACGAAACCACGCCCGGTGCGGAACATCAGAGTATCGCTGCGCACGCGGCGAGCGCTGGCGAGGCGATCAATATCGCCGATGCTTATCAACCCGACATTGCCGAAGATTACGGTCCTGGCATTTTTGACGAAAAAACTGACTATCGTTCTGTCTCTTACCTGACTATCCCTCTGAAAAATAGTGAGGGTGAAGTACTGGGTGTGCTCCAACTCATCAACGCCCAGGACCCCGAAACCACCCAGGTCATTCCCTTTGACGCTAATTTACAGCAGATGATGGGATCATATTCATCATTAGCGGTAGCGGCACTGGAGGCATACATCAGAGAGCAAAGTCTCAAACAACAGATTCAGCAACTCCGCATCGAGGTTGATGAGGCCAAACGCCAAAAACAGGTCAGCGAGATTGTAGACACAGACTTCTTCCAGGATTTGCAGGCCAAAGCCCGGGAAATTAGAAGCCGCCGCTCTCCCGGTGGCGAGCCGGGCAAGGTTCCACCTTCCGGTGAATCAGGGCAGTAACTTTTGGAGCAGCGACCATGACCCAGATAATCTCTATCCATTCATTTCGCCGGGGAACAGGCAAATCCATTGTAACGGCCAACATAGCGGCCTTGCTGGCGGCTGAGGGACGGCGAGTCCTGGTGCTTGATACCAATCTCGAATCGCCCAGCCTGCACATTTTATTTGGACTTAAGGAAAATGATTTCAACCATACCCTTAATGAATTCCTGGCAGGTCAGTGCAAGATTCAACAGACCATTCACGACGTAACCCCAGGCTCACCCGGCCATCTCAGCGGGCAGATTTTTTTAATTCCGGCCAGCAACGACTTTGGCGAGATTAAACGAATCCTGCGCGATGGTTATGACGCCGGTTTGATCAATTTCGGCTGCCTTGAGTTGAAGGAGAAACTCGACCTCGACGTGCTGCTCATCGACACCCAAGCCGGCCTCAACGCGGAAACACTGGCTTCTGCTGCTATTGCCAATACCCTGGCCATCATTCTACGCCTTGACCGGCAAGACTTTCAAGGAACCAGCGTCCTAGTTGACCTGACCACACAACTCGACATGCCGCCCCGGCGGGTTCTGGTAGTCAATGAAGTACCCTTGACTTTTAACTTTGCTGCCGTCAAATCAGAATTGCAAAAAGCTTACCAATGTGAAGTAGTGGCTATTCTGCCTCACTCTCAGGATTTAATGGCCTCGGCCAACGCCCATATCTTTGCCCTAATGTATCCCGATCATCCCTTGACAATCAGCCTCAAACAAACAACCGCTCAACTGCTTGCTTAATTTGACCGCCGGCTAACGACCGCCGCAAACGTACCCTCATATAAATTTGGTAATTCTATTGCTCACTGCTACAATCGGGGCCATGCTTATCAATCCTAATATTTTTCGTGAGTTTAGTATTAGAGGCATAGCCGACCGGGATTTAACCGACGAAACGGTCGGCCTCATCGGACGAGCTATTGGTGCATTTTTCAAGCAGGGCGAAGGCTATAACCTGGTGGTTGGCCAGGATGTGCGGCTTAGTTCCGCCCGCATTAGCCAGGCGTTCATCCAGGGACTCAGCCACAGCGGCCTCAAAGTCATTGACGTAGGGGTTGTTCCCACCCCCGTACATAATTTTGCCACTGATTTCTATGCCGCCGCGGGTGGGGTTATGGTGACCGCCAGCCATAATCCCCCGGAGCACAATGGTTTCAAAATTCGCAACAGGCGCCGGACTCTGGATGCAGACGAATTTCAGGAAATCTACCGGCTGGCTACTACGGCAGGGGCAACCTCAGAGCCAAATCGCCCAGGCCTGGTAGAGCAGGCCCAGATTATTCCCACTTACCTGGATAAAGTCTTGGCTCACTTCCCATCACCCCAGCAGACCTTTGAGGTTTCCGCAAAGCGTACCTCAAAGGTCTTAAAAGTTGTGGTTGACGGCGGAAATGGAACCAATGGTCTCATCGTCCCCCAACTCTTGCGCGGTCTGGGCTGCCAGGTGATTGAACTTTTCTGTGAACCGGATGGCAATTTTCCGAATCGTAACCCCGACCCCACAGCCTCCGGAGCGTTGGCGGTTTTGTCGGAACGAGTGCGGGCCGAGAAGGCCGCTGTGGGGTTGGCCTATGACGGCGACGGCGACCGGGTTGTGCTGGTTGACGACCAGGGAGAGGTTCACTTTGGCGATATTATCCTGATGCTGTTGGCCCGGCAAGCAGCCCAACAAGGCCCCTTCAAAGTAGTTCATGATATTTCCAGCACTAAAGCCCTAGGGGATGATATTGTGGCCCATGGGGGCCAATCCTATCCTGCGCCGGTAGGGTATGCCTTTGTGCATCACAAAATGCAGGAAGTAGGAGCGACTCTGGGAGGTGAAGCAGCCGGCCACATCTTTTGCCTGGACGGCGAATTCCGCTTTGACGACGCGATTCTAGCCAGCATTAAACTGCTCAATTACATCTCTGGCAGCGGGCAAGCCGTTTCCAGCCTCATTGCCGATTTACCCCGGTATCACACTACGCCCAACTACCGTATTTTCTGCCCGGACGACGACAAAGCCCGGGTTGTCCAGAACATCCTTGCGCATTTTCAAACCACCCATGCTGTTGATACGACCGATGGGGTAAAAATTGTGTTTGAACACGGGTGGGCCTTAATCCGTCCATCGAATACCCAACCCGCGCTCACTTTTCGAGCCGAAGGGGAAACGGCGGCGGAGATGGAACGGATCGAGCGAGAAGTGCGGCCTTTAATAGAAGCTGAGTTGGTCAAAAAATAGACAAGGAATCTTCAATGACAAAATCATCTCCCCCTTTGGCGGTCATCATCTTGGCTGCCGGCAAAGGCACGCGCATGAAATCCGATCTGCCGAAAGTGTTGCACCACCTGGAGGGGCGGCCTTTAATTCAGCATGTTATTCAAACCGCGCGGCAACTTGATCCCACCAAGATAGTTTTAGTCGTCGGCCACCGGGCCGACCTGGTCCGAGAGAACGTAGGCCCTAGCGTCCTTTACGCCGAACAGACAGCACAGTTGGGTACGGGTCATGCTGTTGCCCAAGTCGAGCCTCTCTTAAGAAGCCATCCCGGTAATATCTTGATCTTGTATGGCGACATGCCACTTCTTAGCCGATCCACTCTGAGCAAATTGGTTAATTTGCAGGCCAGCAACTCTGGCCCCTTGACTATGCTAACCGTCATGGCCGAAGAGCCGCGTGGTTTTGGCCGCATTGTCCGGGATGAAAAGGGAGCCGTCATTGCCATTGTAGAGGAAGCAGATTGCACTCCAGAGCAGTTGACCATCAAAGAGTTGAACGTCGGCGTTTACTGCATCCGGGCTGATTGGCTGTGGCCTAACCTGGCTAAAATTGAGGTAAGTCCTAAAGGGGAATACTATCTGACTGATTTAGTGGCTATTGCCGTGCAGCAGGGGTATTCAGTCAAAGCGGTTACCACGGCCGATCTGATTGAAACCCTGGGCATCAACACAGAAGCTCATCTGGCCGAAGCAGAGGCGGCGTTGAAGTTGCGGGGCACTCCTACCCCTTTTCAACCCTGACACCCTGGTTGTCGAATGTGACCAAATCTACCAAGCCCTTGCCGGCCAAAAATTCCTCAGCCAAATGGACCAGTTGGCGCCCCTGGGTTTCGTCGGCTGCTAACCCATACACGGCCGGCCCCCAGGAACTTTGACCGGCCCCAACCGCGCCCCAGCGCAAGAAGGCCTCAACCAACTCAGCCGAGCGAGAGTTGCCGAACTGCCCTCCTTGAACTGAACTAAAACAATCACCCACCAAACGTTGAACCTGGGTTAAAGCCGCGCCAAATTCACCGAGTTGGCCTTCAACCAGGGCCGGCAGTAATGACATCAGGACGACATGCGCAATTCGGGCGGCTTGATCGGCGGGAATCGCCAACTGGTCAAAGGCTGTCGCCTCGGCATGACCGTTTAAGCCGGTAATCTGGTCAGGGATAGCTAAAATGCAATACCAATTGGCCGGCATCGGGTAGCGCAGCAGCAGCGGCGCGGGGAGATTACTTTCGGGCCAATACCCCCCTTCAACCACGAACCCACCCTGGACAAAAGTCCACAACCCTACGGCCGAACGTTCCGCTCGACCTACTGCCCCGGCTAATGTGTATGGGTCAGTGGGCTGATCGTACAGGGTAGCCAGAGCCTGGGCAACTGCCAGCCCTAACTTGGTGCCAGAGCCAAGCCCAACATGCGAGGGAATGGCTTGATCAATGCAGAAGTGGGCCCCAACCTGGAGACCGGTCGCCCTCAGGTAGCGGCGGGCAAATTCCAAGACCCGGTCGGCGCTGGGACCTTCCGCCGTGAGTTGGTTACTGAGGCTGGCTTCCAGAATCACGGCCGGCCTGGCAATCGCCACGCCCAGACCGCCAAAGCGGCGGCCTAAACTACCACTAATATCGATCATACCCAGGTGCAGCCGGGCCGGGGCTTTGACATACACCGTTTTCATCGAACCTCCAGGGCAGCATAAACATAATCGGTCAAAATTTGCATGGCTTCGCGCTCCTGTGCGCCGGCAGTTTTCTCGACAATCACCTGAAGGCGCTCGAATTCGGGCAAAATTTGCTCACGTGGCAGAAAGCGGGTCCGCGTGGCCAGGATAGCGGCCTCGAGTACGGCGTGGCGGGCGCGGTTGAAGCCCAAAAACTCGCGGGCGAAGCCGTGATACACCACCCGGGTAGTGATTCGCGCCCGCGGCTCGTGGCTGTCGATGGTCTCGACTTGCACTTCACGCCAGGAGCAGACATCTTGCAGCACCACCCCGGCCACCATCACAGCCGGCCGGGTGGGAAAAACGGGGTTGGCAATAGCGCTTTGGGCAAACAGCAGCACATTATCGGTCAGGTTGACAATGGCGGAATTACGTGCGCTGAGGTTGCGGTAAGTGGCAGTATCCTGGTACGGCTTGACGACAATGATCTCCTCGCCCCACTCCACCCCCATAGGAGCGCAATTGACCTGGCCGGCGGCGTCAGTGGTGGTTAAAATACATTCAATGATCATGATTTATCTCTTCGTTTGAGTCGGGGGGTGGATGCCGTCGGCGCTGAGTCAGGCGGATGTGTCGCTCGTGCGCCGGCTGAATTTCTTCAACCTTTAAATAACCCCAACGCAAGGGTTGGTCCTGCTGGTAGTTTTTGCCCAACAACAAGGCTAACTGGGCTTTGGTCAGTTCATGCCCCAGATAGAAGGCATGCCCTGCTTCGTCAACCGCCAACTGTCCAAAAATAGCCTCGATATCCGCGCCGGTAATAAAGCGGTCGGCGTTAAAAACGTAGATTTGCCGGTCGTCAACAAAGATACGATAATTTGGGTCGGTGAGGGCCGCTTGCATTTCACGCAGCGTCGCCTCATCCTGCCGCAGCAGGCGGCTCTCTTTGATCGTCAGCAGTCCTTCTTCCAGGCGTTTCGGCGGCAGCCCCGCGTTGACGGCATAGTGCATCAAGCGGCGGGCGATATCCAATTCGCGCACGCTGCCTCTGGCCCACGGGGCGACCTCGGTGGTTAACACAAAAGAGAGTTTCAACTCCTGGGCAATGCCCATCAACAGAGCATTGATCCCGGTGCTGTCGGCATCGGTCAATTCGCTGAGATGGTGGACGCCCATCATTAAGGCAGCGGTAGGGTAACGCTCGCGGGTGTGATAAAGGTCAGTCAGGGAGCGGCTAAAGCCAAAGCTGATGGGCTGTATGATCGGGTCCAAGATGCACTCTTGACCCCAGGCCCACATCTGCTCGGCATTGCGCCAGAGGGAAGTTACATCACCCTCTTCATCGGGGATAACCACCGCCTTGGCTCGCAGGGTGCGTCCTAGTTCCAGGTTGCTGCCGTTGAGGCTTAAGATGTAGTCGGCCCCGGCTGCATCGGCTTCCTGGATGATGGCCGGAACCATACTGTCAACGCTGACCTGGTAACCGGCCTGCTTGAGCCGCTGCACTGTACGAGCCACATGGTCGGGGGAACTGCCGGGAGTAATCCCCACATCGATGACATCTGCGCCGCCGGTTCGGTAATAGTCAGCCCGGCTCAGCAGGGCGGCTTCAGTGAGTTGCAGCGCATCTTGAATTTCGGCCATAATCTGCACATCGTAACGGCCGTAATCTTCGCGCTGCCGTTTCTGTCCAAAAAAGTGGGGCAGGTCTTGCAAGTCGGTTGGCCCCTTTTGGACAGGCAGCCGGCAAGCCCGCTCGATTTCGGCCAGCTCACCCTGGCAATGGCCGGGAATCATAAGTAAATCGCAATCGGGGGGAATGCGGCGATGGCGGGGATGACTTTCAGGCAGTGTAAAATGGCGCGCCAGCCACGACGTCGTCATGAGGGCCGCGATCGAGATGGGCATCACGACAATATCGTAAGCGCACGGCAGTTTTAACCCCGCCAGGGTACGACGCAAAGCTGGCTCGGCCAGCCGGCCGGTTACAAACAGAATTTTATTGAATGGCGACCAATCAACCACTCCGGACCCACTTGTTGGGTGTGCCCCCCTCAAACACCGATTCCTTATCCGGCCGCCACAGCACCACCGCCTCGATCTGCTTGGCCAGATCAAAATCCTTGTCGGTGATGCCGTTAGCCGAATGGGTCATCAATTTGACCCAAACTTTGGCCCAGGTCACCTCTAAATCCGGGTGATGAAAGGCTGCCTCGGCGATGTAGCCAATGGTATTCACCAGCATCAGCGTGGCCTGCCAGCCATCGGTTTTGTACTGACGCCGGATCCACCTGCCTTCCAAATACCAGCCGGGCAGTTCCTTGGCCAACTTTTCCTTGACTTCTTCTTCGCTATAAGCTTTAAGCTCTTTGGACATGATTTTTACCCCCTTATGGTCAAGCTTTGACCTGGTAGAATATTAATGTTATGCTTTTTAAAATTCTCTGCGGGAATACATTAGATTATAAGTTTAAAAAAAGGTTCGTCAAACCATCAAGTTTTAGGGAGGGTTTCTATGCAATTGCTGATTAGTGTGACCTCGGCCACAGAGGCTCAGGCCGCGATTCATGGCGGAGCCGACATTATTGACGTTAAAAACCCGGCCGAAGGGGCGCTGGGGGCGGCTGCTGTCGCCGCCCTGCGCGATGTCTGTGCCCTGCTTCCCCCGGAAGGCGTAGCCAGCGCCGCCCTGGGTGAGTCGAATTCCGCGCCGGGGGTTTTGGCTTTAGCCGCCTATGGGGCGGCCACCCTGGGCGTCCGCTACGTCAAGCTAGGTTTGCAGATGGCCGACCCCGCCGAAGCTATCGCCCTCCTTCAACTTATTCAATCCAGCCTCCACCTGGCCAATCCCGCTTGCGCCTTGATTGCCGTAGGTTATGCCGATGCCGCCGAAATCGGAGCTTTATCCTGGCGTATGCTGCCCGAAGTAGCCCATACAGCCCGGATCAAAGGCTGCCTGATCGATACGGCACTGAAAGACGGCCGCCGGCTGTTCGACCACTGCGCCGAACCGGACCTGGCCCACTGGATAGCCGAGTGCCGTGCCGCCGGTTTGCTGTCCGCTCTGGCCGGTTCATTAGGCCAGGCTGATTTGCCGGCACTCCGCCGCTTGCGCCCCGACGTGGCCGGCTTTCGCAGCGCAGCCTGCCGGGGAGATCGGGTCAATGGCCGGGTCGAGGTCGAGTTAGTGGCCGCTTTGCGGGCGGGATTGGTAGATTAAATCTTTACACCTCCACTATTTCAGTACCCTCGGTATGACCCGAGTCCAGCAATTCAGCCAGTCGCTCCGGGTAGCGGCCATCGATTAGCCAGCACCGAGTCGCCGATGATAAGGTTTGCCCAAAATAAGGGTCAACCAAGTCGTGCTTGGCTAAGGTTGGCCTTGAAACTTGGCCCAGAAGCACGGATACGTTGCTCTGTGGGTCAGTTTCGTAAACTCCGGCGATACTTTTCAGTAGAATCAACAGGCGAATCCCGGCGTACTCCGCCAGCCAGGCCGCAATCGAATCCGAGGTAGTGTGCCAGCTATGAGGCAGCGGGTCGGATTGGAGCAACAGGGCTGAAGGGGCCAGGATAGCCGGCCGTCCTGCGGCGCATGCAGCCGCTGCCGCCGTTATATCGCGCACCAGGTTAGCCTGGGGAGTTAAGTCCGCCAGCAGGTAAGCGTACTGATCCATAGCCAGAATCGCCATCCAATGGGCGGCGCTGTCGCTTAACTGGAAACGAGCATCGGCAGCTCGCACCTGATCAGCGAAGGGGCCTCCGCCCGGCAGGAACAGCAGGCGATACACCTTCGCCAGTTTGGCCCAGGCAACGGCCATAACCGGCAGCTCAGGCTGGTGATATAGACTCCCCCCTATCTTGACTAAGGCATCAAACATGATCTGGTTCGTTGAGAAGCATCGCCACCGCCACTGCCGGCGCGGCGATGCCGGCCGCTTCATCCCCCAGAGCAGCCGGGCGCAGATAGTCCAAGCCCAGCCGGGCGGCGGCAGCCTCGGCCAAAAATGCCCCTACGCCTACCGCCACGACAGGGCCATCAATTTTGACCCTCGACAGCACCTGGGTGACGGCCCCGGCAATCTGGTGAACCTGCTCGGCGGCGATATACTGCGCTATCGCCCGAACTTCTGCCCCGCTCAGTAGCTCTCTGTCGGCGCAAACCACGCGGGCCAACCGTTCCAAGGCGAACTCCGGCGTCGCCGGACGGCTATCGGCGCTGGGGCTGGTACACAACTCGGCGAGCAGGTAGCCCAGCAGCAGGTGAACATCTTGAGCCGTGGCGAAAAGTTCGGCGGCGACCGGGCACCAACCACCCCACAAGGGGACACGCGGCACAATGGCGCAGATGGGGGTGCGCAGAGCGCCGGTGTAAAGCAATTCACCCCGGACCAACCGCTCCGGGTCATTGCGGCCCTCGGCCAGCACCTTACCCCCGCCGATAGGAATAATATCGGTTGTGGTACTGCCAATGTCCACCAACAAGCAGTCGGCCACCTCGCGCGCTACCAGCAGGGCCGTAGCTAACCAATTGGCGGCGGCCACCAACATCGGCTGCTCATAGGCCAGGGCCGGAGCATGAAACTTTCCGTCCAGACCAAAAATCTTTAGTTCCGTTTCAGGCAGGGCCGCCTGGATCGCGTCAAGCACAAAGGTGATGCCTTCACGCTTGGTCCGAAAAGCATCGGAAAGTTCAGCCGTGATCGTCACGGCCACACGAGAGGCCGGTCCAAGCTGGGCTGAAAGCCGGATAAGGGCTTGAGTTAGGTCGTCACGTCGCTGCCAGATAGCAAAGGGCTGCTGGACGACTTGCAGGCCGGCGGCGCTCAACCGGGCCGCTTTAAGATTAACTCCCCCAATATCCCAGCCTGTGACCGCCGGATTGCCCCGGCCAGATTGGCTGTTTGAGTCTCTGATCATCGTTTTATCTTTCCGCTTCCCTCCTTTCTTTATAGAATGTTATTTCTTTCGAGATTCAGTTGTACTCGTAACCAGGAGTCCAGGGTGGTATGGGGGGTGACGTAACTACTGTTGGTGAGTTCATGCCGGAGTTCGCCGAGGACGCCGGTCCGCTCGGCATAAACATCATGTTTATGAATGGTTTCAAGGTTAACCTGGCGGGCCAGAACAAAGGTATCATCAGGCAGGTCAGGATACAGCTCAATCAGGCCCAAAATGATTTCCCGCACCGCATCTTCGACCAGGCGGGGGTGGCGGTGGGCCTTGGCTACCACAAATAGCTCGTCGGGGCGTTTGAGTAGATCGTAACTTTCGCTGCTCATGGCCCCCTCCACAATGTGGACCAGTTCCTGCGCCCGGATGGGATAGCCGGCGCCCACCAGCAAAGTGCCGCGTCCCCGCTGATTGTGAGTGGCTAGCGGGACGATCTCCAGCACTCGCTCCACTTGTTCAACACTAAAACCGGCCTCCAGCAGCCGCTCCTGGGCCTGGCCGGCAATCATCTCCTGCGCCGATGGGCTGGCCATCGTGCCTTCCGCTTCCACCCCAACCAAACGCGCTGTCCGCTCCCTGGTAGCGGCCGCGAGGCCAATCAGGGTATAAATTTCCTGGGTCAACTTGCCCGACACAGGGGCATAACGTTCCTGGGGAAACCTGGCCCGAATATGGACGTCAGACCGGATTCCGCTTTGCCCCTTTAGCACCTCTTGGGCTAACCGCTCAGCCAGAACCTCCAGGGTTGGGGTCCGCTCATTGCTAATTGCGTCAATAATTTCTGATACCGTATCGCTAAAACGCGACAGGTGGGCGCCCTTTTGCTCCGGCCCTAACTCAACCGACAGGTCGATTTCGGCGTAGAAGAGATCATCCCGTTCCTCGCCGATCAGGCGCACAATACGTTTGATCCCGCTGACCCCCACGTGAGTCAGGCCGAGGTGGACCGGAGGGCGCTCGGCCTGCAGATCACGCCCCACGTGCATGGTCAATTTTTGCATCACTTGCACCACCTGCCCGTAGCCTCCACCGTCGAGTTGTCGCCACAACTCGGCGATGCTCTGGGTCAGGCCGGGGAGTTTCAGGTCAGGGTCAATTTCGGCGAAAGGGGCCAACACGAAGGCTCGCTCGGCAATCCGGGGGTGGGGGATGGTCAGGTCGGGCGTATCAAACTGCAGGTTGCCATAGGTCAGAATATCCAGATCAATCGGCCGCGGTCCGTAGCGTTTGAGCCGCTGCCGGCCCATCCGCCGCTCAATACTTTTAAGGAAGCGGAGCAGTTCTTCGGGCGCTAACTGGGTACGGCCGCGCAGAACCATATTGTAGAAACGGGGCTGGTCGGTAACGTAAGCCGGTTCGGTTTCGTACACCGAAGAACTCTGCTCAACCGTTACTTTTTGGCGTAACTGGCTGATGGCATCAATCAGGTTGGCCCGCCGGTCACCTAAGTTGCTGCCCAGGGCAATATAAACATGTTCACCGTTCATGGGTTATGTTCCTCGTAACTACTCACCAGACTCGTAAAAAACACCCATTTTAGGGCCGGGATTAGGAGATTAGGGGTTTTCTTACTTTTTGCACAGATTCACCCAGATTTTCTCTTAATTTTTTGACATAATCTACGAAATCTGTGTGAATCTGTGTCCTATTTTAGGATGGTTTCATATTCGTTCAATTAAGATTGGCAAGCTTTGCGCTCGCTGCTTTGCTTGTTGACGTAATTCCGTCAATATTGAATAGAAAGGATGGGCTTCGTTTCCCCGCAGGTTCAAAGGCAAAGATATTTCTGCAAGTATTTGTTCTTCTAAATACCACGGTTCATCTTCTTGTTGCCATACGACAAACGCATTTTTAGATAGCCATTCTGATAACCACTGTTCCCCACTTTTAGTAAATGTCATTCGAGTTGTGCTTACTCGTCTTAATTCTAAACCCAGCAAACAGCCCAGTGTTAATCTTAAAGTTGAACCATATGCATTACTTCTGAAGTGTTGCTGTATCCTTTTCTTCAAATTGCTCTTACTATCTGGACGGGAAGGAGCAACACCCACATAAAGCAAGGGAATATCTTGATAGTGGTAAACATCATGAACCGGGATCACTGATGGATATGAGCAAAAATACCAGGCATAAATTCCGGGCTTATCAGGAAGGGGGGAATCGAAACCAAGAAGTTCTTCCCTTTTCCAAAATTTATCGGGATAAAAAATCTGTTTAAACCGTTTAGAAAACATTATTTAGATGCGTTAATTCTTTCAAACAAACGATCCAATTTTTAGAACAGAGCGATCCAAAAATTTCACGCCTCAGCAAGATGATGTCAATATCTACTAATCTGACCAAGCCAACGCCAAACAGAATAGAAAGCATTCGGTAATTCAATGTCTGCGAATGAATTCGCAGCCTGAGACGGGAAACGTGTTAGAAACACGTTATTTGGGGCCAAATCAACCTGTTTCTAACAGGTTTTTCATCTCAGCGACCGAATTCATTCGGTTGTCATCTTGTCACACGGATAAACACTGATTGACACGGATTAGAACAAAAATTTTGGTCACTAAAATGTTATGACTTTATCACTATCAACCACCCAAGCTGCAAGTTCTGGCATAGTTGATTGGTAAGTTCCTTCATAATAAGGCTGATTCTTATAAATTCCGCACCGGGCCATGCATGTACCGCATACTTTTACAACTACACCATTTGAGATCAATTTTTTCACCATTTGGACAAGGTCTTGATCGTAACCTTCCGGCGGTTTACAGGTGTCTCGGGCCATATCGACGGCATCACTCATTAAGAAAATTCTGACCTCTTGTCCTGCTTCAAACAATTTGCCGGCAAGTCGTAAACCATTCCATGTGACATCTGTACCGTCATAAGGCGGTCGATTAAAAATTATTAAAATTTTCCCATGGGTGTCCATTTCTTGGGTCTCCTTCTTTCGTCATGAGAGGACTTGTTTGAAGCGGTCGTCTGACTTCCGAGTAGGGATTTGTCCTTTTGCTTGTTCCAGCCAGCCTACCCGAACATCGTGAATGGATTCAAATTCAGGCACGTATGGCTTAAGGTCCAGAACGGGGGTTCCATCGAGTACGTCTACTTGAGCAATTTGGATGAAATTATTTTCGATGCGAACAATTTCCACTAAAGATAAGCCTATTGGATTTGGGCGGCTAGGCGCACGAGTTGAAAAGATTCCATGCGGCTCTTTATCAAGAAAGGGGGTTACAAGTAATCTTGACTGGTATACCTTGTGAAAATGGTAGAGAAGATAAATATGAGAGAAACCTTCTAAATCCTTCAACCCATCAATATAGTCAGGATAGATTTCGACGCTGCCTGGTTGGCTGGCATCGCTCGTCGGCTGGATGGGCATTTCTTCCAAACTATGAAAAGGAGTGTGAATGATACCGATTGGTTTGTAGACAATTTCCATAAGGCTCATGTCCCCTGGCATGCTCAGGCTACACAGAGGTTCACGGAGAAGACACAGAGAAACACGGAGAAAATCGAAAAATTTTCTCTGAGTTACTGTCTGCGAATGAATTCGCAGCCTGAGATGAGAAACGTGTTAGAAACACGTTATGCGGAGCCAAATCAACCTGTTTTAACAGGTTTTTCATCTCAGCGACCGAATTCATTCGGTTGCCATAAAGGTCCCCAGAAACTCTGTGTTTCTCGGCGTTTTCTTTGTGCTCTCTGTGTTAAAACGCCTGGCTCAATATACAAGAAGTTGGTTACATAAAGGCTTATGTAAGCACCCCTTCTAACAAAGCTACGAACAGGGCAGCCGCAACCAGATCAGCCGTTGTGCCGGGGTTGAGGCTGTTATTCGCCTGCCCCCGCAAATAAATATCCAACTCAGCCAGAGCTTGGCGTCCCTCTGCAGTAAAAACACCCCCGGCGGCCAACACCTGGACCGCCTGATTGGAAACAGCCTGAGCTGCGGCTACTCCCCGTTTGCGGGCAATCAAGGTATCGGGCACGGCGGCCAACAGTTCCAGGTAAGTCTGCACCACGGCCTGACCGGTGTTGATCCCTCTCGCCAGGCTGGCCTGCAAGGCCGGCAGGCCCCGCTCAAAGGTAATGGCGTAGTCGCTGCCATACTCGGCGGCGACACTGTCTCGGTGGGCGGCGCTGACCATGGCTTCGCCCAGGGTGATGGTGGGTTCGGCCCGCACGTCATGCTCCACCTCGGCTTCTAAGCCGCCCGGCGCGGCCAGCCGGATGGCGGCATAAGTGAAACGGGCATCCTCTACCGTCAAGCCTCGCAGGGTCGCCGCCAGGTTATCTCTTAGGCCGTCCAGACCGGTCAAAGCCGCCCGGGCCAGCGGCGCGAACAGCAGCACAATGCCCAGGTTGGTGTTGGCCCGGGTCCAACGGCGCGTGGCTCTTATCGCCGCCAGGATAGTTTCGCCGGCGCTGCGCTCCCCGGCTCGGGCCAACTCCGGCCCCAACGCTACCGCGCCGCGCAGGAAATCCTCGTAGCTCATGTCGTGGAAGGCGTGGGTGGGGGTGACGTTGCCGGGCTTGTCGGCGCTGACTTCCAGCAGGCAGGCCAACTGCGCCGCCGCGCCAACGGCGTCAGGTGTCCAGGAGGCCGGTAAAGAAAGAGCGCACGTTTCTAATATATAGCCCTCCAAAAAAGTTGTTTAATTCGCGCAATTGGTTGCAATGATTTTCTTGCCCAATGAGCAACGACTCGATTCTTAAGTGCCTAACTTGGACGAGCCAGAACCAAAAAGGAACACGGAGTTACACGGAGTTTTCACAGACGCGAAGCGCACAGAGATGCTCTAAAAATCCCTCCGTGAAACTCTGTGACTTCTCCGTGTCTCTCTGTGTAACAACTTCTTGCTCAATGTACAAGAATCTGACTCGTAAGGTGCCTAATCCCGGCAAAAACTCCTCTGGTCAGCTATAAAGGGCTGGTTAGCTACGGTTTCAAGGTAAATCGCCATCTCCTCGGCAATATTAACCGGGCTGGTCGTTTGCAGTCCCTTCCAGCCGGGGATACTGTTCACCTCGATAATATAAAGCCGGCCATCGACAGCCGGCAGTAAGTCTACCCCGGCATAGTCGGTCCCAACCACCTCGGCAGCCCGCAGGCATAGCTCCTCCTGCGCGGCCGTCAGACGGCAGGGGCGAGTCAACGCGCCGCGAGCCACGTTGGTGCGCCAATCGTCCGAGACCCGCTCCATGGCCGCCACCACCCGCCCGCCAATGATAAAGGCACGAATATCGCAGCCGTTGTGGGCGATGGTTTCCTGCAAGTAGTAAACGGCTCGTTCCAATTCCAACGCCCTGAACACCCGATAGGCCACATCCCGCTCTTCCACCCGGACGATGCCCAGGCCCATCGCCCCAAACAATGGTTTGACTACCACATCGCCGCCCAGGGCAGTGAATGCCTTTAGGGCATCGTCGCTGGTTTCGCAGGCGACGGTGCGGGGGGTGGGCAGGCCGGCTTGATCGAGTAAGCCCGAGGTATAGAGCTTATCCACCGTACGTTCGATGGCTTTGGGCCGGTTAACCACCCGCATCCCTCGGCTTTCGAGCAAGTGCAGCGCATCCATACGGAAGATAATCTGCTCTAACGAACCGCGAGGGATAAAACGTACCAAGACCACATCAAAAGCGTCCAGGTCCGCGCTCAGGCTGCCGAGGCGAGGGGTCAGAGCCACCCGGGCCGCCATTTGGTTAATCGGCAGCAGGGTAGACTCGTGCCCCCGGGCCTGAAGTGCTTGCTGTAACTGTTCGGCATGCCAGCCGGGGTTAGCTCCCAAAATAGCGACCTTCAAAGTCCTACTCCAGGAACGACTGTTTTAAGACATCCACATTCACTTGTCCGGCATGGAAGGTGTGCCCGCTGACCACATTGGTCATAAAGATTTCGGCCGGGCTGAACAGCAGCGGGTCAACCTGGTAGAAATCGTATTTGTAACCCTTAAAGGTATCGTAGAAGGGCGCACCGTAATCCCGCGAGGTTGAGGCCGGCACACGAGAGACCACTTGCTCCAGCTCGGCGTCGTCGGCCCGGACGGTGTAATGCACCTGGCCGGCGTAAAGGATGGCGTCGTTGGTGCGGCCTATAGCTCGGATATCGCTTTTGGCCACCGGCGGCAGAGGGCAGGTTCCCAGGCCGCTCTGGACCTGGCGCAGGTCAAAGCCCAGCTCGTGCAGCTTATGCAAGCCGGTCTCTACCACCCGCGCCGCCACCTGAACACCGCCGACCACGCTGGCCGTCGGCGCAATCAACAGGGTCAGGTGCTCCGGCGGCACCTTGGCCCGCTCGGCGATGTAGCCGGCAATTTCGGGCGGCGGGATAGTGCGGCCTTCCAGGCACAACACGGCCACGCGGGCCGGGTCGCTGTAAGCCAATTCGTCGTAAAGTTTTTCTTCAGCGCGGATCAGAGCACGGGCCGGGCCGCTGCCCATGGCAAAGTAGTTATCCTTATTGACTTGCCAACCGGCGTACTGGGCGGCCATACAAGCCACCATCGGCTGATCGGTGTGAACGGTTACGGCGGGCAGCCACCAGCCGTCCAGCGCCAGGTGGGTGAAAGAAAGCCGGCCCAAGCCGCCCATGCAGACCTCGGCAAAGAAACGCCCGGCTTCTAACCCGCCCGGTGTGTCTATGCCGCAGTCGATCACCCGAGTCCCGTTCGGCAGGATATGCACCATCACGCCCAACGCCTCGGCTCTGGCGATCAATTCCTCAGCCAACATCAACGCCTGTTCATTGAGTGAAAGCGCCATTGCTTAAACCTCCCCAAAAAATAGTAGACAGTAGACAGTAAACAGGTAAATCGAGTATTTCCCATCTAACGTGGAGGAGTGCGGAATTCATTCCGCTTTTAGGCTACCGGTACGCACAGCGTAAATTCTGCACTCCGGCGACCTTACTTACGCTACTAAGTGGGAAATACTCGGTAAATCATACACTTTCCGGCGGTCGGCGGTTACCGGTCGGCGGTCGTATACAGCAATATCTCTCCCCGGTTCAGTTCGACCGAGTCGCCGCTCCAACGCCGGTAATAACCGGTGATCTGCCGATCGTCAATCGGTAGGCCCAGCGAGCGGAGCCGCCGGAGATAGATGGGCAGAAACGTAGGCCGGTAGGTGCAGGCAAAAGTATAGGTGGGCAGAATGGGAGCATCGTGCATCGAGATAATTGAGCCGCGTTTCATACCCGCGCCGCTACGCCAACCAAGCCGGCCCAAAACGATGATTGTACCGGCCAACACATTCACACCGGTAAAATCGCCGCTATCGCCGCCAATGGCAATCAGTCCGCGCCGCATGGCTCCGCCAACCTCGTTACCCGCGTTGCCAAACACGATAATTTCACCCCCCTGCATGCCGCTGGCGCTGCCCCGGTAGCCGCTGCCGACCAGGTGACCGGCATGGCCCTTGATTTCCAGCCGGCCGCCCACCATCTCGGCTCCGGCCCAGTCGCCGGCGTTGCCTTCAACCGCAATTTCGCCGCCCCGCATGCCCGCGCCGACATGCATGCCTACATTACCGGCAACCACGATTCGTCCCCGGGTCATGCCCGCGCCAATCAGCTTAACCCGGCTCAGGTCACCTTCCACCCGTATCTCGCCATTGCTAGACCCAGTCACCCGGAAAAAATCACCCAGGGCTGCTTTTTGATTACCATGTTGAACCGGCAGGGCCGCAATCCCGGCCTGGTTCAGGCCCGCCAGCCGGTTGGGTGTAATAACTTCGGCCTCTAACGGCGCCGTCAAGTCGGTTTGTAAAGTTAAAGTGATGCTCATAGGATTCCTCACAGTTAGCAGTGAACAGTGAACAGTGAACAGTGAACAGTGAACAGTGAACAGTTAGCAGTGAACAGTGAACAGTAAACACTGATTACTGTTTACTGTTTACTGTTTACTGTTTACTAATCACTGATTACTGAACACTAACTCCATCTAACACACTGTGCAGCTTGATTTGATACTGGCCCAGTGTTCCGCCGTAGTTACCGGCCGATATTTGCAAGGCATCGCCCGTTTCAGCCGCCGCAATCATACCCCGCCGCGTGGCCTCCTCGACCGCCGGCAGATCTAGCCCATCAATCACAATTTCCAGCACGCAGCCCGCCTCAGGCGGCACCTGGGTTTCGATGGCAAAGCCGCGCAGGGTGGGACAGAAGGCGTCGTTAGTGGAGGCGAACAACCCCTTGTAGCGAGAGCGTGTCTTGCTGCCACTGCGGACGATCCCGCCGGGGAAGGGCAAAATGACGCCGGGCACGGTCCGCATCGCCGCCGCAGCCGCCTCGGTCGCGTGCAAGGTGGCAGTCACATTCCGGCCTAGAATCAGAATATTGCCGCCGCCAATGGCCGGCTGGACCCCAAAGCGCTCGTCAACCAAAAACTCGCCCTCCATGACCGGGATACGCCAGAAACGCCGGCCCTCCAAGACCTTGCTGATCTGGTAGCCATCGCCA
The DNA here is from genome assembly GCA_964622215.1 of uncultured Caldilineaceae bacterium. GTDB lineage: Bacteria > Chloroflexota > Anaerolineae > 4572-78 > J111 > DSQQ01. Next base: position 18,642 of record CAZUNT010000009.1, on the reverse strand, counting down.
AAAAAGCGCAACTGCCCACCGACGACAACGCTTTGTTCGGCCGGTAGTCCATCAAAACAGGCCGTAGTCGGACAGGTCAGCACGCACTGGCCCACCCGCTCTAACAGGCGCTTACCCATATCGTCGGCTTTAACCGTAAAAAACAGCACGCTTACGCCGGGGCGTCCATCCAATGTTTCGGCGGGCGGCAGTTCCGCCTCGATCCCGGCCTCGCACTTGCAGCCAATAATCGAAGTGGCGAAGCCGGTCATCGACAGGGCCGCGTTCATCGCCCACTGGGGTGTCTCGGCGGTGATGATGACCCGCGCTGCCCACATCTTGAAAGCTTCGGCAAAGGTATCAACAATTTCGGTATTTTGGATATACATAGCCCTGCTCCTCAAAAATAGTTGTAGGTTTCAGGTTAAAGGTTGAATGTTGTCCGTTAGAAACCTTTGACCTTTAACCTTCAACCAGTTCACTCACTGATTAGCCGTTGGCGTCACTTGATGCTGATGTAGATATTTTTCACTGACGGCGTAGTTCTCAAACTGGATGGAGTAGTAGTCCTCGAAGAAAGGCCGGATGATCTGCTCGATTTTGGGGTCGTAGTCGGGTGCTACATGCAGAATTCGTCCATCGCAGTCAGCTCGAAATTCGCCGCCTTCGATGATGATCTGGCCGTTTTTGAACACGTAGCGTGGAGTGCTGAACATTTCCTCTTTGTCGTCCTGCTCCATGTAGATGGTAATATCCGCATCAGCGCCGACACCCAGGTGGCCTTTGTGCCGCAGCCCCAGCAGTTTGGCCGGGCCGGCGCGGGTGATGATGGCGATCTCTCGCAGAGTGTACTCACGCTCCAGGCCATCCAACAAGACGGTTTGCTCCATCGCCTTTTGGTTGACCGAGCGGACCTGCTCAGCCCGAAACTGGCGATCCATCAGCAGACGAATCAGTTTGGGATAACTCATAAAAGAGCCGCCGTTGGGATGGTCGGTGGACAGGATCATACGCCAGGGGTCTTTGGTTAGCAGTAATAACTCCAGCCCGATACCCCATTGCAAGGAATGGACATAATTTTTATCGCTGTAGGCAAAGGGGACGATACCGCAGCCGCTCTCGTGTTCGGTGTCGGCATTAACCCACTTGTTGCCGCTGATCCGGCGCAGCATCCAACCCAGCGGTGCATCGGCGGTCATGCCGGTGGCTTTGCCAAACATCACCTGGCCGACATCGGCGCTAATCTCCGGGTGAGTGTTGATGTATTCGGCAATCTCGGCGGCCTTGGAGGTCGGTTTGCGGCCAAACTCGCCCCCGTAGGAATGAAACTGAATATGGGTCAGGTGGGCGCGGCGGCCGTCGGCGGCGCGCATAGTTTCCAGGGTCGTATCGGAGTTGCCGGCCAGGCCCAGATTGTTGCAGTGAATGTGGGCCGGGTGGGGCAAACCCAGATCGTCGGCCGCATCGATGAGGGCCTTGATGATCTGGCGCGGGGTAAAGCCAAAGGCGTCAATTTCTTCGCCCAGATTGGTGATGTTGGCGTTACGCTGCCCCTTCCAGGGTTCGTCACCGCCGGGGTTGACCAGCTTGATGGTATAGGCCCGGCTGGCATTCAGCCACCAGGCTACGGCCTCGCGGAACTCTTCATAGCGGCCCTCTTTGAGCAGCCGGTAGAGCAGCACATTATTACCCATGAGGACGTAGAAGCCTTTATCAATGATGGGCGTATCGTGCAATTCTTCCAGGGTGTGGCGCGCCCCCAGGGGAGGGACGGCAGCTTCCATAGCCGTAGTATAGCCCATGGCCGCATAACGATAACCGGTGGCGAAGGTGGATGGCACCGTGCCGCCCGTACCGGAACGAGTGAAGGCCGTGCGTGGCTGAACGTCGAAGCGGTGATCTTCGGGCTGCAACTTGCGGGCCATGTTGACTTTGGGGCCGGCGATGTGACAGTGAATATCCACCCCACCGGGCATGACCACCATGCCTGTGGCGTCAATCCGTTTGGCCTCCGGTGGCACGCTCTCGACGATTTTGCCGTCCTGCACACACACGTCGCGCACCTCGCCGTCTATGCCGTTGATCGGGTCATACACCCGACCGTTGACAATCCGAAATGTTGCTGTCATACAGTCACCCTGCCTTTCCATAGGTTGCGGCTTCCGGGCCGCATCCCAGCGTGAGGATAAAAAGTTATAATTTATCTGGTAACCTTCCCTGTAAGCGTTTTCACACCGTCGTTCCAAACAAAGCGCCTACGCCGGCCGTCAGGGCCATAGCCAGAGCGCCCCAGAAGGTGACCCGGGCCGTGCCGACGAGGATGCGCGCCCCGCCGGTATAAGCCGCTAGTGCTCCCAGCAGGGCGAGAAAGAAGAGCGAAGTTCCGGCCACAAACAGCCCCAGGTTAGCGGCAGGCGCAACGATGACGACAAGTAGAGGGAGGGCAGCGCCAACGGCAAACGTTGCAGCGGATGTCAGCGCGGCCTGAACAGGCCGGGCGGTGATCGTTTCGGAGATGCCGAGTTCATCCCGGGCATGGGCGGCCAGCGCATCCCTGGTCATGAATTGTTCAGCGACTTGTTGGGCAAGCCCGGCTTCAAGTCCCCGTTCAACGTAGATGGCGGCCAGCTCTTTTTTCTCGTTATCTTTATCGGTCGCAAGTTCCGTTCGCTCCCGCTCGAGATCCGCCTGTTCGGTATCCGACTGCGAGCTGACCGAAACATACTCGCCCGCCGCCATAGACATGGCGCCGGCCACCAAACCGGCAACACCGGCCACCAGCACTGCATTGTGGGTAGAATTTGACGCAGCCACCCCGACCACCAGACTGGCGGTGGAGACGATACCGTCGTTTGCGCCCAAAACGGCGGCACGCAGCCAGCCGATGTGCTGGGTCCGGTGCCGCTCACGATGAAAGACAGGCATGTTATTTTCCTTCCTCCCCCATGGTTCTTGCCGATGAAAGTAACGCCTCAGACATTTTCATTAAAACTAGCCAGTAACTCAGCTTTTCTCTGTTCCAGGGAGGCTACTTGAGCTTTCAATCGCTTTAGTTCTGCATTGACCTGGGTTAACTCCTGCTTGAGTTTTTTCTGCTTAAGGTAGTTATTTCCATACTTTTCATCTACCAGCGATTCTACTTCACTGCGAATCAGCCTTAAAAAGGGGTTTCCGAACACATTATTCTGGCGGTACTGTAACTTGCCGGCCCTGATTCCCTCAATAATTTCTTCTTGGGTCAACCCAAACTCTTTTCGAGCCGATTTGTCACTCAGCGTAGCCCCTTTTTTGGTCCAAATAGAATCTGCTTCGCCAGGGTACATCGAATCTACTCCTCGATTATAGCGCGGGGCTGAAGCCGCCGCGCTGAGAGGGCGAAGCTCTGCGAGCTAAGAATCCAGCCCATTAGGGCTTCGCTCTCGCTTGCGTGACCGACGGATTCAGCCTCGGTCCTTAAGATGTATTGGAAATGCCCAACATCTTTGGGACCACGACATTTTTCGCGCTATTTCGAAGTACTGGGGTCGCTCAATGGAATTTTAAGATTTTAACACAGAGAACACAAAGAAGACACAGAGAACTCAGAGATTCTTTGTGAACTCTGTGACTTCTCCGTGTTCTCTGTGTTCCATTTTTCTGTTTCTCATTAAGTGAACCCAGTGCCGAAGTTTTCGTGGTCCAAATTGTCTTTTCACATCAGACATTAGGTCTTTTCATCTACCAGCGCTTCTACTTCACTACGAATCAGCCTTAAAAATGGGTTTCCGAATACATTATTATGGCGGTACTGTAAACTTACCGGCCTTGGAGCGAAGCGTTGAAACGCCCCGCTGGTAATGGAAAACCCGTTGAAACGGGTTGAAATACAGCCGTCTAGTGCGTTTTGAACGCACTTCCTGTATCAGCCGATGATTTCAATCATCGAGCTTGCATAACAGCGCCGGCTTTCTCGCTAATTTTCAACGGTTATCCAATTCTCGGTAATATGCCGAATATTGTCTAATTTTGTAGCGACGTTGCATGCAACGTCGCTACTTATGAACCTTTTTGTGTTTACAACCACTTTCCAAAATAAATTTTCGGTTTATTTTCCGGAAACCGTCGCCAATATATTCCTATTATGCTAGATATATCATACTTACTCTGCGCTTTTTCAACTATAGGCCAATTTTCGTTCCACTTATTTAAATTTCTATCAAGATATCTTTGCAAACATATCAAATATCGAAATTCTGTGTATTTTTGACTTAAATCTAGTTTGAGTAAAGCGGCCACAATATCATCCGCACGATTTTTACCCAATGACTCATAGTGTAACTTCAACTCAATTGTTGCTATAAATGGTTTTGGCTCGTTGTCTCGTCTGGATTTTAGATCAGGCTTTGCTACATCATCAACTTGATTATTTTTAATATATTCAGGATTTAGAATAGTAACGTCATATTTACCATACGCCTCTTGGCGTTTTGATGAGTCTTCTTTTGCAAAAGGTGTTGGGTATTCCAGGTGAATTTGACTAATCTCGTGACCATCTTGGGTTTTTACTGAACGACTAAAACTTTGTTCGCCAATGAGTAGCTTATGAAATCGAGTTACGGCTTCTGCTTCATTAAAAAAAGTAAATGGTTCTTGTAAGAATTCATTTACTAGACATAAAATACACTTTTCTATGATTTGTCGAGTAACGATTTGATTTTCCATATCTCATTTCATCATAATGTTGTTCGTCATTCTCATCCACCCAACGCTTCGACTTCACCTACTGCCGGGCCAGCAAGCCTCATCCCAATCAAAGGCATTTTCGCTGGCAAAGTGTGGTTGATAAACCGGCTGGTAGGCAGTCGGGTGCAAGCCGGTGGGCGGACCTTGGGTTGATTTGATACTCACATTTTTATCATCATGAATTCTTTAGAATTATTGGAAGATATGTAAGACAATAATTGGCACAGACTGTGACACTAGCTGTATCTATAACGCCTCCCCCAGTCGTGGCTTGAACCTTGTTGGTCAGTGATCCTGTAAAACCCGTCTCAACAGTGACGATAGTCTGTTGTGTCCAGACGCCACCGGGTGCAGTGATAGTCGGCGTCCAAACAAGGACTTCGCTAGGTGCGACATAGCTTGGCAAGATGTCTGTTACAGTAGCAGTGAGAGTCACATTCGTATTATTAGTGACATGGATAGTGTATTTCAGTTGTGCTCCATCCTGCACTGGACTGGGGTTAGCTTGTTTGGTCACGCTTAGAGCGGGCTTTCTCACGAAGCTTACTCGATCAACAAATACATCATAAGCATCCTCTTGGAAATTTCCATCCAGTTGAACGGCAATCGCTAGGCCATCATCATGCGCTGAGTCAGGAATGGGAGGAACTGTCAAATCAAGAATATGATTCGTATTAGTAATAGCAAATCTGTGGTAATGCACTTGACTATTAACAATCTCCCCTTCCAACGTAAGGGTGTACCACTGTCCTGCTGCTAGGCATTGGGTGATTTTGGGGTTGAAAGGCACCCATTGAGAGGAATTCCAATAGCGCCACTGAGGAGCGCCATCCCCAGGAGTCTCGGCAACATTTTCCCATTGAACGGCAAACTCATAGCGTTGACCCTGATGCCACTTGCTCATGGTGAATTCAAGTGCTTGGATTATGGAAGATTCCCCTTGGTTGTTACATGTTGTTGCAGGGGTAAAATAAAAGGGCATGGTCAGTACAAAAACACTCGCTGCTGGTTCTGATAGTAAGTTTCTATAGCAATGCACATGAGAATTGGGTTGACCTCCGGTAATTGAGCAACGAAGTGATTTGCCGTCAAGTGCCGGTGTTGTAACATCTGTTAAGACCCATGTCGGCGTCCCCAAATCACAGAAGACACCCCAATCCTTGGCATCTTCCTCCAAGTTACCGGTTGCCAAATCAGGAGGATTAATTGGACCCTTATCACAGGAAGATGTCAGAGGTATTATATTTTTCATTGCTGTTGTCTGATATAGAGGGCTACTTGCTAGTGCTACAAGAATGCCACCAGTCACCATTACAAGTGCAAGTCCAGCAATAGTCGCAATTAGCAAATGTTTCATTAGATTACCCTACTTTCATTTGCAACGAGTCCGCCCAACTTGTGAGTCTATGGAACTTTTATGGAATTCTTCTCCCTCTCCAAAAGGGGCCTTATGAGGCATATTTCTCCTTAAGACCCCCTCAACGTTTTTTATACAGCTTCGCCCGGCATCGCCCAAAACCACTCTGCTATCACCGCCATGATTTCCTTAACGGCGGTCGGCCGTCGGCGGTCGGCGGTCTTGAACCTTACGCCCCCCCCACCGGCGGCATGACCTGGACCGGTCTATCCTTCAACAGTTCTTGCAGCCGCTTCCTGATGGCCGTGAGCACTTCCTCATCGCTGGGGTAGGGGGACTCGAAGGCGGGACGGAGGGTGATGGGCACATCGTCCATCCGATAGGCCGTACCGGCTACGTTGATACCGTAGGTAGCGGTGGTAAAAGCGACGCGAGCCAACCGGGCGGTATGGGTAAATTTGGGATCGAGCACGATGACCGGGATACGGTGCATCGCGTCGATGGCCCCCTGCGCAAAATTGGAGGCCGGGTCGCTGGCAATGACCAGCAGCGCATCGGCTTCACCTCGCGCCAGCAGGTCAACCGCAGAAAACTCACCTGGGTTAAAACGGGGATAACCTCGGCTGAAATTGACGGCAAAGGGAAACCCCGTCTGCCAGGCGACGACATTATCGGCCCCGGTGACGTTGCCGTGGCCGCGCATCGGTTTGACCACAAAATGGGTAAATTCGTTTAGATCGGTGCCCAGGGACATCAGCGCCCCCGTGTTAAAATGCCGGCCTCGAGTCATGGTCAGGCCCATCCCAAAGAACAACACTCCATACCGGCACTTCTTCATGCGCTCGACCAAATCCTGCATCGCGGCCAGGGAAACGCCGGTCAGCTCCTCCACGGAGGGATCAACCCGCTGGCCCTTGACCAGGGCGCGCAAAGCCCACAGCAATTCAAAATCCCGGCGCGGTTTCACCTGGATAAAGATGTCGGCCACCGGCGCGCTGGGGGTGCGGCGCACGTCCACCAGCACAACGGTGCGGTCTTTCTTGCCGTTGGGAACGAACATGCCCTTGGGCGTGACCGAGTACCTGGCAAAGTGGCGGGGGTGGGACTCAGCCGGGTTACTGCCCCAGAAGATGACCAAGTCGGCCCGGTTTCTAATTTCGCCCAGCGTAGCCGTACTCTCGCCGACGCCCTGGAAGGCAATCCCCGACGGCCCGTGACACACCTCGCTGGTGGTGCCGATATTTGCGCCGAGCATATCGGCAATGGCGACGGCCTGGCGCTGAGCCTCGCAGGTGGTATCGCTCAAACCATAAATCGCCGGATAACAGGCCTGGGCCAGGATTTGCGCCGCCGACTCGACGGCTTCGGCCGTGGTGGCTTCCTTACCGTCAATCAGGGCAAAAGGGCGATTTTCCACGACATGTTCGCTAAACCAGGCTTTGCCCAACACACAGGCATTTTTGGTCTTGGTGATGCGCTTTTGGTCCAAGTCTACGGTCAGGACCATATCATCGCAAACACAGCCGCAGAAGGTACAGGTTGCATTTTCGATAATACGAATATTGTCACTCATTGATTCTCCTCAAAAAATAGTAATCAGTAATCAGTGATCAGTAATTAGTATTACTGATTACTGATTACTGTTTACTGTTTACTGTTTACTAATCACTATTCGTCTTCCTCTTCTTCATCCAAAACGGGCCAGGGCAGGCCGGCGGCTTCGTAGCGGGCCAGCACCTGCTGTTCGAGTTCCTTGTCGCCCAGGATGTCCAGCACATCCAGCCCAAAATGTTTGGCGGCTACTTTTAGCCGTTCGCGCCGCTGTTGTTCCAGTTTTAAGCTCATTGCCTCGGCCCAGTCGCCGATATCAATCCAACTCATCAGGTTTATCCTCCAAAATTTATAAGTAACTCACGTTACACAGTTTCTCTAGTAGGAGTCCCGAATTTATTCGGGTTTTCCCAGACTAAAGTCTGGACTCCTGCGTAAGATTAGTAAGTAAGGCAAACTGTTAGCTTATCCTACGTTTTTTAAAGCGGCTCAACTTCGACATCCAGGTTCTTCGAAATCGGCATACCGGTACCGGCGGTGTCGCTGCTCATCAGTTGACTCGACGCGGGGCCATAGGCCAGGAATAATACTCCGGCGGGTAAATCCTCGGCCTTGCGTCCTTTGCAACGGACGATCGTCTCGCCCGTAGCCGAACACAACCGCACGCTGTCGCCCTCTTTTAGCCCCAGGCGAGCCATATCGTCGACATTCATTTCCACGGTGGTCGTAATCTCAGCGTACTCGCCTTCCAGTTTGCTGACATTCAGACTGGCACCCTGCTTGCTTGAGCGACCGGCAATCAGGGTCATTGTTTCGGCCATAGCTTACCTCCTTGCAACAAAAAACACCCAGTTTTTCGGGTCTCATAGCACTTCTCTGGGCAAAGAGACGATCCCTCAAGTGAAAAACCGGGTGTCTGTGAGCGATGGCTATGAATTGATTGATTGTATACTCTGCGGGTGGGTGATATTTATTATTAAAAATTATAAACGCTATATTGATAAAAACCAAAAAAAACAGCCCCAGAAGTAAAAATCGTGTAACTACTCAGCCCTACCCCCACGACCGCCGACGGCTGACCGCTGACCGCCGAAAAGACAGGGTACAGGGCGAATTATGGCGGTCGGCAGTCTGCGGTCTGCGGTCAGGAATACTCAATTTGGGGTAGCCTGAGTAGTAACAAAATCGTCAAATTATAGTCACACTCGTTTGAACCATCTCTTTATTTCGGCTGCCTGCGCTTGAAGCTGGCGCAGGCAAGCCAGGGGTGAGGCGGCAGTGGTCAGAATGGTACAGACCGGCTGCTGGCGGCTGATCTGCTCTCCGGGGTGAGGAATATCACGGATACCTCGGGCAGCCCAGTCGCCGGTATCGCCCACATTCAGATCATACGGCGCATACACAATCGCCTTGCCTGCCGCCGCGCCACCGACCAGGGCTTGTTCCAGGTCAAAATCTGGCAACTGGTCGCTAAACGAACGCACATGAGCATCGAACACGCGCAGCCCGTAGGCCAAGTCAAGTAACTCCAGCGAGGCCGACGGCCGGGGATTGACCTCGATGGTCCAGGCGCGCCCGGCCTGCCAGATGAAATCCACCCCGTTGAGGCCGCGCAGTCCAAAAATCTCGGTCAGGTGCGACCCAATAGCCCGTACCTCCCGGAGCAAGGCAGCCAGTTCGTCCGGCGGGATGGAAGGAGGGACAAGATTGCCGCAATAGTTAAATCCGGCAGCGCCAAAGGCAGGTTGCCCCACCAGTTGTTCGGTCAACCCCAGCAAAACCGCCTGCCGGCCATCAGCCACAAACGAGGCCGAGCCGACCATCCCCCCCAGGCGCTCCTGGAACACGCCCCCCTCCGGCGAGCGCCCATTACGCCAGAGTCGAACACCATGCCCACCGCCGCTGGAGAGTGGTTTCCACAGCCAGCGCCGGGCCGCGTCGGGGGCAAGGCCGGCTGTGGAGATGAAGGTTTCGGGAAAAGCAAAGCCTCCGGCCCGCAAAGCGGCGGCCAAACGAAGCGGATTGCGCACCTGTTCCAGCGTCTCCGGGGTATTGCCGAGGAGTTGTCGCCCCTGGGCCAAGCGGGCTACGGCTTCAGGGAAATTCTCCAGGTTGGCGCTGTAAACTACGGCCGGCGCAGCCATGTCGCCGGCGGCATTGACCAGGGCCGGCACGTCGTAAGCCTGGCCGTAATCTCGCAGCAGTGAACGGACGGGGCAGAGCGCCTGCAGGTCGAAGTCGCCAAAATAATCCAGCGCTGTCACCTCGTAACCCGCCTGCACGGCCAGTTCGGCCAGCATGCGCACGGTTAATCCGGCCAGTAAAATGGGCTGTACCTGGCTGTTCATCGCCGCTAATTAGACCTGACGAACGGGCGGCGTGGCCGGTTCGTCAGGTCTTCTAAAATTGCGGGGCGTCTCCCTCACACCAACTCCTTGGCCACTTTATAAACCAACTCGGCGTCCATGATAATATCGTTGGCTTCAAACAGCCTGGCGATGCAGGTGCGATGCACCTTCATTTTACGCCCGCCGATGCCAAGCGCCCCAAAGGAAATACGGCCTTCCCGCTCCTTCCCATTATCGTTCATATCAATCCCTTCGATGCCCAGCGGCGGCACGGCATTGATATCGGCAATCAGCTTCAGGCTGGAGATGCCGGTCCAGACGGCCTGGCTGACTAGCTGCGCGCCTGCGGTCCCGCAGGTAAACAGGGCGACTGCGCCCTCCAGGGTCTGGCGGGCCGAAGCGTCGTCGGCCAGCACTGCCCCCTCCACCTTTACCCCAAAACGTTCGCTGACGGTTGCGGCAGCAGCCTGGGCCCGTTCCAGGGCGCGGGAGGTGAGCGTGACTTTAGCGCCCTCGCCGGCCAACAACCCGGCCGCCCGCATCCCAACCGGCCCGGTGCCGGCTCCTACCACGACCCGCTGGTCGCGTATATCCAGAGCCTTGACAATCTTGGCCACCGCCGTAGCCGCAGTGGTGTTACAACCGTTAGAATCGAGCATCACCGAAAGTTTAAAGGGGCCAAAGAAGGATTTTCGAACGGCTGCCAGCAGGGCCTCACCGGTTGGCACGTGAGAACCGCCGATCCAAATCGCGGTATGTTTTAAGTCGGGCACGCCGCGGGTGAAAAAGCCCCCCTGTACCAGCGCCGGCACATCTTCAACGGTCACATTACCATAGCTGAGCACATCGTCAACGTCCGCGTCGTAGGGCACGATGCGGTCAAAGGAGCTGGGGTGTTTATCGCTGTCCAGTTGGATTAAGAGTTTTTTCATGAGCACCGCCTTTTTGGGTCATAACTAAGACCCTAAAGGTCTCGGAGGCCTTTAGGGTCTGAAACGAAAAGTTATTTCTGAACGCTACTTAGACGCTCGCAGCGCGTTGCTCGTACCCAACCACGGGGTCAGCGCCAAAGCCTTTGACACCCAGGCCGGTATTGATGAAACGGTACTCGGTCGCGCCCCAATCCTTATCAATGCGCAGCGGGAAGGAGGCCGACTCGGGATGCTGGGCCACGACGTGGGTCAGCAGGGTCGCCGTGACCGGCTCGCTGGTCAGCAAGCAGGGGAAGTCGGCGAACTTGAGCATGGTGCCCACGCGTTGGGTGATGGCGCAGGGCGGATAGGTGTAGCGATGGATATTGGCCAGCACGTCGTGCTTGTCAACCGGGCCGAGATCAATCTTGACCCCGTCAATTTCGCCGCCGCCGCCCAGCGGCTTGGGTTTGAGGATGTTCCAGCCGCGCCAGATGGACATCATCAGGTCCACGTTGTGCAGCTCGGCCGCCGAGTCGCGGTTGGGGTTCATGGCCACCATGTTGTGGAAGCGGTTGACCAGCAGCTCGATGATGCTGGGGATCGGCATGTAATCCAGCAGGAATTCATAGGCCATCAAGGCCGCACTCGTGCCAACCGCCAGCCCGACCACCCCGTACTCATTCTTGAAGCCCTGATCCAGGCCGCGCTTCAGGGTGCTTTCGAGGGCTTCGGTGTGAGCCTCAAAAATAGCCATGACAATGGGGTCTTGAGCAAAGTTGAACATGGTCTGGCTGTTGTGGTGAGCCACGTCACCCACACAATAGGCCGGAACGCAGACGACATTGCCCGGATGCACGCCTTTGGCCAGGGCCGCCTTGACGGTCGGCTTCATGCGCGCTTTGTATTGCTTCTGGTATTCGGCCGTATCGAAGGAATTGTGGCCGCCATGCCCGCCCAGGTTGTGGCCCAGCATAATCTTGGTTTGGGCCTCAGAGGGGGTATCATAGATCATCTGCAGGGTGGCAATTTCGTCGTCGAGGGCCTGATCGAGTGTTTTGCCACTTTCTACCGAGCCTTTGAAGGCTGCGCCCAGGCCGTAGGAGGTGGTCATACCAAAGGATTTGGCCGCCAGAATAGTCTTTTTGTGATCTTTGGGAATATCTAACCCCTGCAAAATCCGGTTGACGACGTTGGCGGTGGAGCCGGGGCTGAGGGTAAAGTCGACCACGCAGGTTGGGCCATACAGCCCGCCATAGAGCCGGGCGGCTTCGCGGCCAACCAGGGCGCGGTTCTTGGGAATGGCGTCAATAAACTTTTTGACCGAGGCTTTGAAATCCGGTTGCTCTTCATAGAGGATTTCCATAATCGGGCCGGTCTGGTAATGCTCGACAAAGGGATCATCCTCAGGCCGCACCGTTTTGGTCAGCGACTTGAGGATTTCATAGTGGGCGTTGACCGAGTCGACATGGAGGGCAATAACTTCCGGTAATTCATTGTCAACGGCCTTCATGCCATTAACGGCGTCAACATAGGGTTGGGCATCGGTGATCTTAAATTCCGTACCCCGCTTGGCTTTGATGTTGTTTACATCGGCCTTGAGCGCCGCCATGGCTTGCTTGACCATAGCCTCATGGATAGCTTTTGACATTATTTAATTCTCCTTTTCTTCATTGAAAACAATCTTTTTAAGAATGTTTAGAGGCCTCTTTACCTCAACCAACTTACGCTGAGAGACACTGAGGATTACCAAAACACCATTTGGCTAAATGACTCACCTCCTTTCTACTGTCTTGATTAGTTGTGGAGAGTTACTGAAGCGAAGCAGGCTGTTCGAGATTGGCTGACAACACTAAATAAACCCTTGCATTTTATTAACAAAAGTTTTCTATATTGGTTGTCTGTGCTAAAATTACAATCTCTACGGTTATAAGATTATAAACCTTTAGTCTTTCTAAATCATTTCCAAACTGTTTCCAATCCCTTTTTAGGCATTACCAAGAGCATTGCAATTTGGGGGGAAGATCGATGGTGCATCTTTTCCGTTTCCGGTTGTTAGGTTCTGCCCAGGTGGAACAGAACGGCGAACCATTACAGGGCTTTAAGTCCCGTAAAACCCTGGCTCTGCTTGGCTACCTGGCCAGCCAGGGCCAACCCGTCTCCCGCGACACCCTGGCGGATCTCTTCTGGCCCGATTTAGCCGGAGATCGGAGCCGAAACAACCTGAGCCAGGCCCTGCACAACATTTCAACCCTGTGGCCGGGCTGCTGCGAGGCTAATCGCCATACGGTCCAGTTTTGTTATTCTACTTCCACCTGGTTGGACATAAAAGTGTTCAATGAACTGGTCGCCAGGGGTGAAGTTAGCTCTTTGATGATGGCCGCCGACCTGTATCGGGGTGAATTTATGGCCGGCATGTATCTGGACGATTGCCCCGAGTTTGAACAGTGGCTGGGGCTAGAGCAAGCAAGCTGGAGCCGGCGGGTGACGCAAGTATTACGAGACCTGGCGGCTCATTATACGAGGCAAAATGAACGGGAACAGGCCCTCCAATTCATCTCTCGCCTGTTGGCCATCGATCCGGGTGATGAAGAAGGCCATCGGCAAAAAATGCTACTGCTGGTCCAAAGCGGGCAGCGCAGCGCGGCCCTGGCTCAATATGAAATTTGTTGCCGCTTTCTGACCGACGAGTTAGGGGTTAAGCCCTCAAAAGAGACGGTTGAGTTGGGTGAGCAGATTCGGGCGGGCCAGTTTGGCCGGGAAGAAAATGCCTCGACCAGTCCAGAAACCTCCACCCCTACCTTCCTACTTGCCCAGGCCGAGGCTCCTTTCAATAATTTACCCGCTCAAGCCACCTCTTTTATTGGCCGGGAAACAGAACTGGCCCTCATTGATAAGTACCTGGCCGATCCAACCTCCCGGCTCCTGACGATTATCGGTCTGGGTGGCATTGGTAAAACCCGCCTGGCCCTCCAGGCCGCTGCAACCACCACCAGGTTTCGCCATGGGGTCTGCTTCATTCCTTTGGTCTCCACCAGTTCAACCGAGTTTCTCGTTTCTACCATTGCCGACGCGCTCGATTTTCCGCTCTATGGTCGGGGCGATCCCAAAGCCCAGCTTCTAAATTACCTCAACACCAAAGAAATGCTCCTGGTGATGGACAACTTTGAGCATTTAATTACCGGCGCAAACTTATTGGTAGAAATTCTACAGCGCGCCCCTCACCTGAAAATATTGGTTACCTCGCGGGAACGTTTGGGCCTCTATGAAGAATGGGTGCTCGACCTGCCAGGACTTCCTTTTCCCGAGGGTGAGGACCTGCAGCAGATAGAAAACTATAGCGCTATCCAGTTGTTTCTACAGCGGGCCCAGCAGGCCCGGGCAGATTTTTGGCTGAGTTTTTTGGAAAAACCTGCGGTAGCCCGTATTTGCCGGTTAGTCGAGGGTCTCCCCCTGGGGATCGAGTTGGCCGCGGCCTGGACCCGCACCTTCTCGTGTCAAGAGATTGCGGCCGAGCTTGAAAAAAACTACAACTTTTTGATTGCTGCGCTCCAAAATATCCCCCCCCGGCACCGCAGTGTACAGGCCGTGTTTGAACATTCTTGGGGGCTGCTCTCCGAAGAAGAGCGAAGCGTATTTAGAAAATTATCTGTTTTTTGGGGCGGCTTTAGCCGAAAGTCGGCCGGGCAAGTCGTCGGCGCTTCCGCCTTTCTGCTGTCGGCTTTAATGGACAAATCTTTACTCCGCCGGACAACCGCAGATCGTTATGAAATCCATGAGCTTGTGCGCCAGTATGGGGCCGAAAAATTGGCAGAGAATCCCGTCGAGAAAAAAAAGGTCAAGGATCAGCACTGTAGCTATTACGCCGAATTTTTGCAGGCCCAAGAAGCCCGTCTGAAAAGAGGGCAGCAAAAGGAAGCCTTAGAGGCTATCGGCCTGGAAATTGAAAATATCCGAGCCGGATGGCATTGGGCCGTTGCCAACAGGAGAGAAAAGGATTTTGAAAACTATCGTGAGGGCCTATTTTTAGTCCACAACATGCAGAGCTGGTTTCAAGAAGGCGAGACAGTCTTTAGGCAAGCAGCGACAAGCCTACGGAAAGCAAAAGAAAAGATCAACTCCGACCGGAATATAGATAAAATGTTGGGGCATGTTCTGGCTCGACAAGGCGTCTTCTGCGCCAGCCTGGGACACTACGACAAAGCCAGACTCATTATGCAAGAAGGCCTGGTTATTTTTCAAGATGCGGCTATCCGCCAGAGTTCGCCCCTGAGCCTCAATTATTTGGGAGCGATTGCCTGGGCCTTAGGTGAGTATGTAGAGGCCAAACAACTTTGCCGGGAAAGTTTGGTCATAACCGAAAAAACGGGGGATCGGTGGAAACAGGCCTGGGTTCTTGAATACTTGGGGATGATTGCCATTAGCTTGGGGGATTATGTTGACGCTAAAGTGATAGCTCAAAGATGCCTGGCTGTTTTTAGGGAGTTCGGTTATCGTAGTGGCATCGCCTTTTCTCTCAACTTGCTCGGTATCGCCACCCATAATCTTGGCGAGTATGAAGAGGCCAAGCAGCTCTGCCAGGAGAGTTTGCAGCTAGCCAGGGAGATTGGTGATCGGTGGGAAGAAGCTTTGTCTCTGGAATACCTGGGCGTGATCGCCATCAGCCAGGGTGAGTATACCGAGGCTAAAGCCCTGGCTCAAAAGAGCCTGGATATTTTTAAGGCGTTCAGTTATCGTAGCGGCATCGCCTTTTGCATGAACTTGCTGGGGACTGTGGCCCGGAATCTGGGCGAGTACACTGAAGCCAAACAACTTCATCAAGAGGTTTTGCAAACGTGTAAAGAGATGGATTACTCCTTAGGCATTGCTATGACCTCGTACTATTTGGGGCATACAGCCTTTTTCTTAGGGGAGCACACGGAGGCCCGGCGTCTGTTAACCGACAGTTTGACCATTGCCAGGAAACTGGCCTACCAACGAGGAATTACCCAATCCCTTAATGCTTTAGGGGAGGTGGCTTTTACGCTGGGGGAATACAAAGAAGCCAAAAAATATTTACTTGAGGCTCTGCAGGCTACCCAAGAAACCCATGCTGTGCCGATAGTTTTAGATATTTTAACCGAGTTCGCTAAACTTCTTATGGTAGAGGGCAGGACGATACAGGCCATGAACTTGCTTGCTTTTCCCCTTAACCATGCTGCCAGCAAAAAGGGAACCAGAGATAAAGCGAGCCGTCTTTTGGCCAGAGCAGTGACTGAACTGCCCGACCAGGTAGTAGCTGCGGTTCGAGAAAACGGCCAAGCTGGCAACCTGGCCGAGAAGGTAGCCCAACTCCTGAGCGAACATGCCGGTGAAGAAATGATGGTGGTAGGTTAGTATTTTTTATTGACCATAGAAAGGAAGGGCACGATGGCGCGAGTCATTGGCATCGATCCGGGTACGGTGAGCTTCGATCTCTGCGGGCTGGAGAATGGCCACGTTTTTCTGGACACGACCATTCCTTCCGCCGAGATTGGGACTAATCCCCAAATTCTGGTTGAAGCCTTGCAAGCGGCTCAACCGCTGGATTTGGTCATTGGCCCCTCCGGCTATGGCCTGCCCTGGGTCAGGATCGAGGAATTTTCCGAACAGGAACTTTTCCTTTTTATCCTGGTCGACGAACGGGAACGTAACCAGATTTCGGTGTTGGGGGGCATGGGGAAGATGATTGGCCTTTTAAAAGCCAGCGGTCTACCCGTCCAGTTTATGCCGGGAGTTATCCACCTGCCCACCGTGCCGGCACATCGTAAAGCTAACAAAATTGACATGGGCACCGCCGACAAACTCTGCTGCCTGGCCCTGGGAATTTTCGACCAGGCTCGCCGCCATCATATTGCCTACGGCGCTACCAGTTTTATTTTTGTAGAGGTGGGCGGCGCTTATACCGCCGTGATGGCGGTGCAGGCCGGGCAGGTAGTGGATGGGCTAGGCGGCTCCGGCGGCGGCCCAGGGTTCTATTCGTTGGGGGCCATGGATGGGGAGCTGGCCTATCTGCTGGGTACGTTTCCCAAAGCGGTGCTTTTCTCCGGCGGTGTGGCTTACATGGCCGGCCAGCCCACTCTTTCGCCCGAAGAAGCCTTCGCCCTTAGAGAAACCGAGCCGGTCGTTCAACAAGCATGGGAGGCTCTGTTTGAAGGAGTCGCCAAGAGTGTGGCCGCCGAAATGATGGTTGTCCACAACGTGCGCGAGATTCTGCTGTCGGGCCGGTTGTGTCGCCTCCCGGCCATCCGTGAAGAGCTGGCCGAACGACTCAGCCGCTTCGCCCCGGTTCACCACATCATGGGCATTGCCCAGGTCGCCAAAGAAGCGGCCCAGGGAGCTGCCTTAATTGCCGACGGCATGGCCGGTGGCCAGTTTGCCGGCCTGGTCGAGACGATGCGGCTCAAGGAAGCGCAGGGAACGGTGTTAGATTACCTTCACCTTAGCCTGGCTAACGAGCTTAAGCGGAAGTATCTAAAATCGCTCTAGTTTTCTCGAAAATTATGATTGCCCGAAGGTCAATGCCATTAAGATAAGCCGGAGTGCAGAATTTATTCTGCCGGCCAGACTGAAGTCTGGACTCCTTAACTTAATGACATTGGCCCGAAGGTTAGGGCAAGGCGCAGTCAAGCTCGTTTGGATTAAAGCCGACAAAAATCTTCTGACCAATCTCGATTACGACGGCCTCCTGCTGGCCCGACAATTCGACCATCCGCTGCAAACTGGCCGGGTCGCGCTCAATGTCGGCATAATCAAACAGGACCCCCCGATCCTCAAAAAAATTCCGCACCTGCCGGTAGTCCTCAGCCTGCTGACGACTATAAACGGTTACCCCTTCATACGGGGTGAGTGATACAGCACAGATACACATAAGCCCCCCTTATCTCACCTTGCTAAGATTTAATCCAATATTCCCCAGGTAAAATTCCTAAGGATGAAATAAATATATAGAGGTTATGCGGTTGAGTCAAACGCTCTACCTCAATTAAAATGGCCCAAATGGGTATAGATGAAAGCCGAGTAAAAGGTTATAATATAATTGTTCTGCTCCAACGGGGGATGTCAGGGCCAGATAACCAAAAACACTCACTATTTTAGTCGTACTCCAACTAGAAGGAAGCAGCTAATGTTACCACAAAATTTTGAACATGAGTTTGAGCAGATCGCAGCTGAGGCCTGGACACTAAGCCAGACCCCCCTGGAGCGGATGTATGACTGCTGGGTTGGCGAGGGTCAATGGGAGCCAACGCCACCCGCCATCACCTTCCGTATCTATGATCGAATGACCGGGCTGCCGATCCCGTGCCATATCTGTAACTCGACTGATAAATGGGTGGCAGAGGGCGACGAGGTGCGCCAGATTGTCCGCGTCTTCGTCTGCGAACACGAGCCAATCTTGGGTGTGCGCGTCGGAATCCGCCAACTCTCCAGCGTCCCGGCCAACCGCGTGGGTTGGGTGGAAGAGACAGGACGGCCGCTCGAGTAAACGGAGGTAAATCAAAATCAGGCAGCCCGCCTTTGATTTAATCGCTGTTGACAAATCCTGGGTAGATATCCTGGTCAGCGTTCCGGCTCTGCCCGGTCATGACCAGAAAGTATTGGGCCAACCACTAGGCAAACACCCTGGCGGAGTAGGGGGCAATGTCGCCTGTGCAGCCAGCCGTCTTGGTTTGCACACGGGTATGGTTAGTTGGGTCGGCGATGATAGCGACGGCAGGCTGGTTTTAGCCGATCTACATCGGTTTGGCGTCGACGT
>CAZUNT010000008.1:48184-71482 GCA_964622215.1 uncultured Caldilineaceae bacterium | reverse complement strand
CTAAAGCGCACATGCTTTGCTGATATTCAATTTTTATTGTGCATAAACTCTAGTAGTCATAACTCACCTTCCTCACTGTCCTCTGTCCATTCATACCACGCAGGGGCCGCTACTGCCTCAAAGAGGCTCAAGTCAGCCGGGATAATTTCGCCCACCTCGGCCAGCGCCTCTTCGGTAAAGTTCTGCCAGTATTGGTCTTCCCGTTTCTTGGCCTGTTCGATAAACGCAGGCAGAAAAGCACCGGCCATTACAAACTCATTCCGCCAGGGACCATTGGGCCGGACTTTTACACGGTTTCCTCTTTGAAGCCGCCCGATGACGCAGTGTAAGGCGATCCGGGCTTGCATCAAAGTAGGGTTATCATCCGGCTGGTATCGGTGCGTCCTTGTGAGTAATTTATGCGCCGCCTGGACTTCCACCAGGTTAAAAGCATCAAGCGACGGGGTGAGAGTTAGCAGATGGTCAATGGCTTGCCCGGCCAGAATTAACGCACCGGCCACGGACTGACCCTCAGACCTTCTGGCCTGGCGTGCTTCCTCAAACATTTGCAAAACCTGCTCCAGGGTAAAGTAGCCTTTCGCGATGCGGTCCAAAAACCAGGTGACGTGGTAATTGATAAGGTGCTCCCTCTCTTCCGCGGTCATAGCGACACCCCAGCCATAGCCAGCATCCGGTGATATTCCGCAGGCAGCGGCCCGGATAAGTCAGCCTCACTCACGCCGCCGTCGCCAGGAGCCGCGCCCAAGTCCTTGAGCCGGTAGCAGTGTCGAACTTCCGTTCCCGTCGCCTTTTGCTCAACCAGTTCGTACTTTTTAAGCCTCATTGCGATAACGGTATTGGTCAACCGAAGCGTACCTTTCGGGTTGACCCTATCCTGCCCGGCCTGTTTCCACCAGGTAATTTTGCCGTCGTTGCTTTGCGTGTGACCGGCGAACTTTGCAACTTTCCGGGTTGCAATGATGAGGTCAAATTGGGGCTGCTCAACAACCGGGGCAGGCTTTGGGGCAATGGGGGCTATCCAGCGGTCGAAGCCGGCCCGGTCAATAAGGATGTTATATTGCCCTTTTCCGATCCGGGTTGCAATAGGTAATTGGGGTAGCTGGCGGCAGGCCTGGCGAGACGTGGCCTTGAGGGAGAGAACCTTGTTGTAGAAACTCAGCCCGATACGCCAGTCGCCTAACCGGGCTATCTCTTCGTAACCCGCAAACGCGCCGGGCAGGGTTTGGAACGGGGAACCGGTCGCCAACCGGTCAACGACGAGGGCAAAGATGGAGCCGGGGGTTGGCTCAGCCGGGGAAGCGACGACGGGGGCCGCTTGCACGTTGGGGGGAGAAGCATTAAAATTTAATGTAGCCATTGGAAAGACCTTTCCTTTCTTGTGGTTAGGCTCGCCCGTGTGCCACTAACACACGGGCGAGCCGTTTTTTATTTCTGTCTATAGTACATATTAGCACATATCAGACATTTTGTCAAGCACACATTGGTACATTTTGGTAAACTATGGTATATATTAGTATATATCAGACCTTGACAGTACATAGAGACTGTGTTACTATATTATTGACACAGTTGAGCACCCGTAGATAATAGGAGGTAAATTTCTATGGAGCTTATGTTTATGCCAAGATTTGTGGACTGGAAAGACGTACCGATCATCCTGGGCACTCAAGAAGTAGCCGACGTTTTGGGCGTTCACGTCAACACCGTAAAAGCCTTAATCGCCAAGAAAAAACTACAGGCTTTTAAGGTTGGCCGTGTTCTCAAGGTCAATAAATCGGACCTACAGCGGTATGTCGGCTTAGGGCCTGATAAGGAAGATGAACAATGAGCAACAAAATTACCCGTAAAATGATCGTTGATGAAATGAGGAAAGCCGGTATTCCTGTATCTGATGAACTGCCAGAGGAAAAGAAGATACCGCCTCACTTAATGCCCAAGATGTTACGCGCCTTAGACATGTGGCTAAAGTGGGGCGCTGAACAGGCGGCCAAAGAGGAAACATTACAAGAGCAGACCGGGGTCGGCGAGACTGACCAAAAGCCAAAGGCCAATTAGTAACCCATAAGTCTGCACGTGCAGACAACAAAAAAGCCACCTGTGGAGGTGGCTTTTCTAATGCCGCTTATCCATCTACCAAAGGCACTTCGTTAGCCTTACCCAGATAAATTGAAAAGCCGGGGTCTTCTTCCACCTTCAGCCATATACCCCCCAAATCCAGAGGCGTATCAATCGGCAGCGATATGCCCAAAACAAGGCCGGGGTTAATGGGGTCGTAGTAATGTCCGCTTGTGAATTGATGCGCTGCCCCAAGTATCCCCTTGCTATTCAACACATCAAAGTCAAATCTCCGGCCCTGATCGTCCACAAAATAAAAAGTGAAGTCTTCATCAGGTGCGCGGGTTCCTCCGCTATTGTTTTTGAACTCCACAAACGGAATTAACCAGACGCTTTGAGCGTAAGTTCCTTCACCGAAAAACCATACCGCTTTGGCCCGTTTCACGTCGTAGAGCTTCATACTCCACGCGCCAACGGCCTTTTCTATACCCATCTCAGCCGCAGCTGGGGCTGGGGCCGGGGTAGATGTTGGTGGAACGGGTGTATCGGTTGGCGGGGCTGGGGTGTCTGTTACTGGGATAGGCGTATCTGTAGACGGTATGGCGGTGGGGGTGTTTGTGGCCGGTATCGCCGTTGGGGTATCAGTTGGGGCTTCGGTTGAGGTGGAGGCAGCGGTCGGGGTATCGGTTGGCTCTGGGGTGTCTGTAGGGGCAGTTGTGGAGGTGCTGGTTGGTAGCGGTGTATCGGTTGGCTTTGGCGGTGGAGTGTCGGTTGGCCGGGCGGCCAGGGTTGCACTAACAGCCGCTTGAACTGTTGCTTCGGTATCAACAGATGGAGCCGCCGATCCGCAGGCAGTGACAAAAACCATAACAAGTAACAGAATAGCCAGTCGGGTTCTCATGCTTCGTTGCTTTCTCCCCCCGTTTCAAATTGTTAAAACCCCTCCGCCAGTCACCCTACCACCTAACCCTTAGAAAATCGTATAAATACCGTTAGAAAAAAGTTAGAGTTGTGTTTTCTGCCCGTCCAACTCGATGCGCCGTTGGGCAAAACCTGTGATATAATGTCTTTCAAAGGAGGTGTTTATGACCAAAAGACACGAATTTACGGCCAGCGTATGGCAAGAGGATGACGGATATATTGCCCAATGTTTGGAGGTTGATGTTGCCAGCCAGGGGGGGAGCAAAGAAGAGGCGCTGAATAACCTGGTTGAAGCATTAGAATTGCACTTTGAAGAGCCGACAGCAACCTCGTTCCCTCGAACTTACCCGATAGAAGTAGAACTTGCCACCGCTTAAGTCATTGCCTTATCGAGAGGTCAAACGCAAGCTGGAAGCGGCTGGCTTTGTCGAAATTAGCCAAAAGGGAAGTCACGTAAAATTCGGCAAAGACACTACTGACGGCTTTCGTACCGCTATTGTACCTCATCACAGAGAGGTAATGGCCGGGACGTTACGCAGTATTTTGCGCCAGGCGGGGTTGACCGTAGAAGAATTTGAAACACTATAAGTCTGGTATCACTCCCCCTTCTGCACGTGCAGACATCCATAGCCACCTTCTTAGGTGGCTATTTTGTTTCCTCTTTCCCCTTCCGATACAAAAATTGTGCGAAGTCTAAAACCTGCTCCCGTTGCTCTCTGGTTAAATTGCGGGCGATGTCTATCAGTTCTTGCAGGGTATCATCCGAGGCCGGGGTAATGGGCAAAATACCGGCCAGTCTGAGCAACTTTTCAGGGGCTACTCCGAGGGCCTGAGCGATTTTAACGCAAAATTCAGCACTTGGCGGTTTGTCACCGGTTAGCACCTGGGAGATAAGGGGCCGGGATGCGTCGGAACGTTTAGCCAGTTCGCTTTGTGACCATCCTTTTTCCTCCAGTTGTTCAGTTATCCAATCCGCTAATTTATCGCCCATACCCCCATTTTACCCTATATTGTCAAGGCTGAGAAATTCCTAAATATACTTGACATTCATTACCTGATATGTTACACTTGTAACAGTATTGGTCAAATCTGGAAATTTAAAGGAGCAAAGCCAATGGCCCAAAAAACCACAATTACTTTTAACGGCACGCCTGAGATAAAGGCGATGATCGAGCGTTGGGCTACTGATGAACAACGGAGCGTATCAAACCTGCTGCGCACTATTATTCTCCGTGAAGCTCAACGCCGGGGGCAGGTTCAACAAAAGCCGATTACTCAGCAATCCCACTAAAAAGCGAAGCGCCGCCCGTGTCAAAGACGGACAGCGCCTCTAGCCATACACAGAAGGAGCATCTTCTATGCAAGCTACCCCAAATTTATCACAAAACTCAAAAGCAATCAACTGGACAACCTACATCGCCGTAACCACCGCCGCCCTGGTCATCCTCTCCGCCGGCATACTTGGCTACACCGCCCTATACGACCTGTTTCTATCCATCGGCCTATTCGCCGCCTGGCTGGGTATCTTCTTCCCCCTGCTGTTTGACTTGGCCGAAGTCGCCTCCGCCGTCACCGTGTTCAATGCCAAGTTGCAAGGTGAGGATGATCGTTTCGCCTGGAGCATGGTCCTGCTGTTCACCATCCTGGGCATTGTGGCAAACGTAGCTCACGCCCTGGCCGCCTGGATGACCGGCAGAATTGACACCCTGCAAGTCACCCTGGCCATTTTCGCCACGTCGCTCTTTCCCCTTTCGGTTGCATTGGTCACGCACCTGGTCAAACGGGTGATAGCACGTGACATCAAACGCCGGGGCCTGCTGTCCAGTTTGGCCGAACTGACCGCCCAACGTGACAACCTGCTCGCGGAGGTGGCCCGCATCGTGAACCAGCACGAACAGGCCGCCGCGAAACTTGAGCAGACACAAGCTCAAATTGAGCAGGCCAGAAGTGAATTAAAGGCCGTTCATTTCCAGCAAATGACACCCCAAGTCGAGGAAATGAAAGCAGTCAGACTTGCCAAAATTGAACAGCGCCGCGCCACTGTTCTGGACCGGTTGGAACAGGGGATGACCGCCGCCGACATTGCCTCTGAACTACAAGTGAGCATCTCAACGGTAAGGCGTGATATTGGCTCACTCAACGGCAAGGCGAAAGAGGCAAGGGGAGCACTATGAACCAATTTAACCCGACCCTTGTCATTCGCCGGGATGACCTGGCCTATATCCTGACCGCCCTGATGACCGCCCGGCCCGATCTCCGCGAAGCCTTTGAACTTGTAGCACAGGCCACCGGGATAACTGAGTATCTACCGCCAGCGCCGCCGGTTATCACGGTTGAATTGCCGCAACGCCAATTAGTGGAGGGGGTGAGGAAATGACCCGCGCCTTGATGCATACTACCCGCATAGCCGTTCAAGTCGTTGTAGACGATGACACCGGCAACATAGCCGCCTTGATCCTGGCCTTAACCGCCCTGGTCAACCTGCTGGTCAAGGTCGGGCAATTCGTCAGCGAGGCTGCCCTGCTGGTTAGTGACGTAGCAGAGGCCGCCCGGTTTACGTCCACCGTCTTTACCATCGGCCTTAAAGCCCTGGCTTTTGGAATGGGGGTAAGCGTATGACCAAGCATCTTGTGACCGTAACCGCAACAATAACCTTGATCGTCATTGTGGCATTTTATCAAGCTATCTTCCAGGCTCTATTGATGATAGGCTACAGCGCCGCCGCCCTGCTTGCCCTGGCCGGGGTGGGGGCGCTATTCTTTGGGGGGTGGTATCTTAGGGAGCGTATCGGCTTGATGCGCGCTGAACGCCGCCAGGCCGACAAAGACAGTCACGTGTTGACCGTTGTCGAGAATGGCGAAACCTGGGTAAGAGACACCGACCCAAAAGCCACTTGGCGCAACCTGACCGGCACGCCTGCTCTATACGTCAACGGCAAGCAGAACACCCCCCAAGAGTGGGAGATGGAATTACACCGCTATAGACTGGGCCTGATGAATAGCCGTTCAGCCGGGGGCAATGTTTCCCAATTGCCGGAAACGATAGAAGCGGAACCGCTTGACCTGCTGACCGTGTTCACTCAACCCGGTTTGTCTTATGCTGTCATTGGGGGGCAACAGTCGGGTAAGACCTTCCAGGCCCGGCATATTGCCAACCATTGGTTAAGTCGAGGGGTTCAGCCGGTTGTCATCGGTCCGAAATGGGACAAAGGCGAGTGGGGCGGCTGTATCCTGTTGGGGGGCAATGGTGACTTTAACGCCGTCGCCTGGGGTATTACCATCATTCGCCGGATTGTCGAACACCGGCACGCCAGCGCCAAAAGCCACAAAGAGCACAAGATTTTACCTGTCTTCTTTGACGACTGGACACCCATTGTGGACGCAGTACCCAACGCCCGCGCAATGGTGCTAGAGGCTACAACCCTATACGCCAGTGTTAATGTCCTACTCTATTTCATTCTTCACAGTGACACCGCTAACGCCTGGGGAGTGGATCGTAAGGGGGCGGCATTGAAAGATAACTTTGTCAAGTTGTTCATTGAGCCGGCCTATGATACCAATGGGTTGATTGTCCGAAGTAAGACACGAGGATATGTGCGCTTTGCAGGTGAGGATGTAGACAGACCGGCCCCGCTGTTTACATCGCTGCCCTTGCCGATGGGTGAGCCTGCTATCTTCACCCCGCCGTTGGTTGAGTTAGGTCCGAATGAGCAGGAGCAAGAAATTATTCGGCTACACACTGAGGGAAAGTCCCACGCGGCAATTTGTGAGGCGGTATGGGGCTACAAGTCGAGTAACAAGTACCCTGAAATTGACAGCATCTTAACCAAGTTTGGAGCCGTGCAACGTGCAAAATAAGCCGTGCAAGGCTGTGCAAGGGGCTTTTTGCACGTTGCACGCCGGAAAGTAGGAAGTGGAACAATGACCACCCACCCAACCCACCGCCGCATCATTACCCGCGCCCTGGCCCTGCTCGTTCCTACCTGACCAGCGACGGTCCGGCGATAGGTCCACTTTTCCGGGGCAGCAACAAAGCCGGAAAACTGACTACCGAGGGGATGAGCGAGCAGGCTATAACAGCCCGCGTCAAGACATTGGGAGAGGCCCTGGGAATTGACCATCTGAGCGCCCACGACTGCCGCCACTATTGGGCCACGTCTGCCCTGGCCGGGGGAACGCAGATAGACCGGTTACAGGACGCCGGCGGCTGGGCAAGCCCTGCTATGCCTTTGAGATATGCAAGCCGGGCGAAAGTGGCTAACGAGGGGGTTAAGTTAGATTAGTTGTGATATGTCCAAAGTATCACAACGCATAATGTGTAAAGTGAGAGCAAAATGACGCCACAGACGAAAGCTATGACCATTTTGGACAATCTGGCTGTTTTAGA
Source organism: uncultured Caldilineaceae bacterium (assembly GCA_964622215.1). Lineage (GTDB taxonomy): Bacteria > Chloroflexota > Anaerolineae > 4572-78 > J111 > DSQQ01. The sequence goes on along the minus strand of CAZUNT010000008.1, from coordinate 64,120 downwards.
ACGGGCTGTTCTTTACGCTCGTGTTTCCAGAGATGACCGGGATAAAGAAGGGCGTAACCTGACCGGGCAATTGGAAATGGGCCGGGAATATACCGCCCAGAGAGGCTATTCAATTATTGACGAATTGTCAGAAGATGACCGGGGGGCAAGTGGGGCAGAGATTGATCTACCACAGTTAAACAAAATCCGGGAAATGGCCTACCGGGGGGAGTTTGATATTTTGGTGGTCAGAGAAATTGACCGGCTTAGTCGTAACCTCGCCAAGCAGCTTATCGTAGAGGATGAACTAAGACGGCACGGGGTAAGAATTGAGTATGTTTTGGCCGAATATGACGATACGCCAGAGGGCAGGCTACAGAAACACATCCGGGCAACAATTGCGGAGTATGAGCGAGAAAAGATAAAAGAACGGATGCACCGGGGCAAGCGCAACAAGGTAAAGGGCGGTCACGTCTCTGTAGGTGGGCAGCGTTCACCTTTTGGGTACACGGTAGTTGTGACCAATGAAAAAACAGGTTCTATCACCCTGGAAATAAACGAGGCCGAAAGCAAAACTGTAGAGTTTATCTTTGAGCTATTTCTAAAAGGCTTAACGGTTGGAGCGATCCGAATTAAACTCACCCAGTTAGGCATACCAACGCCAGCAGACCTGCGAAAGTTCGATGGCGTCACAAAAAGGAAGGGTTTCGGCGAATGGGTAAGAGCCAGCGTCTATAACATCTTGACTAACCCGGTTTATGCCGGTCACTGGTATTATGGGAAGAGACGGACTGAAAAGTACAAGAAAGAAGATGGCAGAACGGGCTACATCAGGGTAGATAACCCTTCTTCATCCTGGGTAGAGGTAAGTGTACCCCCTATCATTTCCGAGCCTGTTTTTAAGTTCGTGCAAGAGCAACTAAAAGGCAACAGTGATCGCCGGGGCAAGCCAGCCGGCGGAGAATGGCTATTCTCCAAGCGGGTGTGGTGTGGTGAGTGTGGTTACAAGATATGTATACAGACCCGCAAGGTTAAAAACACGACGTATGTTTACTACCTATGCCCCAGCAGTCACAACCGGGATTTTGCCTATATGGGGTGTACTCAAACGACGTTTAAGCAGAAGATGGTTGACACTCAGGTTTGGGCCTGGCTCGCCAGCATCCTGGGCGATAAAGACAAGCTGGAAGAAGAGCTAGACAACATCGAGGCCCGACGCAACGGCAACGGCCGTATGCTCCAGGAACAGCTAACATCGGCCAACAGCCAGATTGAGCAATTCCAGAAGGACTTAGATGACACCCTGGCCGTCTTGAAAGTTCTCAAAACGGGCGGCAGAGCCTACGCAACCGTGTTGAACGACGTTGAACGCATCGAGGAAACTTTGGGCAAGCTGGAATCGCAGCGTAACCGCCTGCTTGAGCAACTAAATACCGAAGTCCTGTCAACCGACAAAAAAGCCCGATTGCTAGAGTATGCTGATGAGGTGGCCGCCGGGCTGGAAGTGGCAAAGGATGACTTTAACTTGAGAAAGGCCGTAGTAGATGCGCTTGACGTAAAGGTAACACTCATTCGGGAAAACGGCAAGCCGATTGCTTATATCACCTGTTACCTGTACGATACCGAATATTGTCTACCACTACGACCAATGACAGGTGACAAAAACTAAAAGTGGAGATATACTATGATTAAATCCGCTTCATTACTTAGGCAACAAAGGGTTATTACGATCTATGCGGAAAATAGCTATTGTCGGGTTTAAGGGTGGGATTGGCAAAACGACTACCTGCGTTAATTTAGGCGCAGCCCTGGCTCTACGGGGACACCGAGTTTTACTCATCGACACAGACACCCAGGCCAATCTGTCCATAGCCTTGGGCATTGCCAATTATCAGAAATCGTTGGCCGACATCATTATACGCAAAGCTGCCGCTGCCGAATGTGTGCTGCCGGCCCGGCAAAACCTTGACCTGCTGCCTAGTAGTATCACCCTATTTAAAGCGCAACAGCGGATGGTGCTGGAGATGGCCCGCGAAGAGATATTTGCGGAACTCTTCGCCAACTTAAACAGCTATGATTACCAACTGCTTGATTGTGCTCCCTCTGTATCGTTGCTAACCGTCAACGCCATGGCCTATGTAGACGAAGTTTTTATCCCGGTTTCGATGGAAATGCTGGCCCTGGCGGGCGCTCAACAATTTATGCAGTATTTACGTTCGGTTAGCCAGGTGTTGGGTAAAGGTGCGACCATTCGCCTGATTATCCCCACATTTTACGACCCGCGCCGCCGGGTTAGTGCAGTGGTGTTGGAATCGCTCAAAAAAACCTTCGGCTCACGAGTTACTGTGCCCATTCATGTGGATACCCGGCTATCTGAAGCCCCGGGAGCAGGTAAGACCATTTTTGAATTCGCCCCGCGCAGTCGTGGCGCCATAGATTATGCAAGGTTGACCGAATTTGTCGCGCAGATGCCGCCAATAGGAACTGACAACTCTAAATAAACCCGACCAAAAATGCCGGAAAGGCTTGGAGACAGAATCATGACTCAAACGATTGCCATTGCCAATCAAAAAGGCGGGGTGGGTAAAACCACAACCGTGATTAACCTAGGGGCAGCCCTGGCCCAGATGAAGCAAAAAACGCTGGTGGTAGATATGGACCCTCAGCACGCGCTCACGGCCGGTTTAGGTTTTAATGCTAACGGGGTTGAGCATACCATCTATGAATTGTTGATGAATATGGAAACCCTACCCGTCAATCGAGCTATTTACCCTGTGCAAACCTATTTAGACCTCATCCCGGCTAATAGCGATTTATCCGCCGCCGAAGTTGAACTCATTCCAGAACTGCGGCGCGAGTTGGTATTACGCCGCGTGCTGGAGCCTCTAGATTCTTGGTATGATTTTATTTTGATTGACTGCCCGCCCAGTCTCAGTTTGTTAACCATCAACGCCTTTTGCGCCAGCGATGGGGTCATCGTGCCCTTGCAGTGTGAGTACCTGGCCATGCGGGTGTTGGCTCAATTACTTGAAACCATTGTTCGTACCAAAGAACGCCTGAACCCAGACCTGGAATTGATCGGTATTCTGGCCACCATGTACTCAACCGGCACGATTCACTCTCGTGAGGTGCTGGAAGAGATCCAGTCGGCGTTTGGCGAAAAAGTTTTTGATGTAGTCATCCATAAAAGCATCCGCTTTGCCGAGGCGTCGGTAGCCAACCGGGCTATGTCCGAGTTTGCCAGCAATCACAAAGGGGCCAAAGCCTATCGCAAACTGGCCAAAAAACTTATCGGCCAGGACACTGACGACGCAGATTAAAATAATGACCGACGCCGGGGAGAATAGAGACGTGGATGAGCCGGTGTCCAGTCAGCGCATCCGGTTTAACCACCGCTCTGCCCTAAACTCAGCCAATTTACCCCTGCTTTATCTCTGTTTCGTCATCATCGTCGCCTTTGGCTTGCGCGTTGCCGGCTTAAACACACTTCCTCGCTCTCTAAGCTTGGATGAAGCTGTTGATGGCCTGGATGCCCTACAACTCATCCGTTTACCCTGGCTGACCCCTTTCTTACAAAACAATTTTGGTCGTGAAACTCTTTTCTTCTATCTGCAAGGTTTAGCCTTGCAACTTTATGGTATTTCTATCTTCTCCCTTAGAATTTCCTCAGCTATCGCCGCCACGTTAACCATTCCTCTGTTGTATATCGTCGGCCAACGTTTAGTCCCGGATAATTCATGCCCTGATGACAGCGGTCAACAGTCCGCCGCCTCCCGTAAGCCTGCCGAATGGGGCGGCGGCCGTTTAATCAGCCTGCTGGCAGCAACCGGCCTGGCTGTGTCCTATTGGCATATTTATTTTAGCCGGGTAGCCCTGCGAGCTATTCTGTTGCCGCTACTACTCCTGGCTCTCATCTGGTGTTTCTGGTGGGGTTGGTATCTCCCCCCCCTTAAAGGGAGGGGAGTAAGGAGAGGGTGGCTTATCCTGGCCGGATTTCTCTTGGGGTTAACTTTCTACACCTACCTGGCCGCTCGACTCCTGCCCATCTTCTTTAGCCTCTTTTTTTTCGCCGAACTACTCCGGAGTAACTCAAACCGTTTAACCAAAACGATGGACTTTTTACTTTTCGTCGGTACGGCTGCGGTCATAGCTATGCCGCTGCTTCTTTACTTTCAGCAAAACCCGCAGGCGCTCAGCAGCCGCACTCAGGCCATCTCCATTTTTGCCGGTAGTACACCGGTGGAAACATTGTGGGATAATTCGAGAGCACTCTTGCAAATCCACTTCCTGGGGAATACCTGGCTGGGACAGTGGCCGGCGCTCGATCTTCTCTCGGCGGTGGGGTTTCTCCTGGGTTTACTGCTCTGTCTTTATCACTTTAGAAAGCCGGTCTGCCTGTTTTTGCTGCTTTGGTGGATCATCGGCACAGCACCTGTCTTGCTCTCCAAACAGGATTGGGACGCCACCACCACCCTGCTGCGCGGCATCATCGCCTGGCCGGCCCTTTTTTTGATTTCGTCCATCGGCCTGGCCACCGCAACTCGATACTTCGTCAAATGGGCCAGACAAAGCCTCCACATTCACAATTCACAATTCGCAATTCACAATTCACAATTAATTACTCTCCCTCTCCTCCTGCTGCTCTGCGGTGGTCTTACCAGCGCCTACAACTACTTCTTTGTTTGGGCGACTACTTACAATGATTTCAGCGATCACCCGGCTGCCATCGCCCGTTACCTCAACCATCAAACCGAGCAATTGACCTTGACCCCTCTCAAATTCTACGGCGAAACCGTAACCAATTTTTTATTACAGGCTCAGTATCCCCACCTAGCCAATATTGATAGTAACATCCTCCGTTCACTTCTGAGAGGAGACAGGCCAACCGTTTACCTCTGGCCTGATAAGTCAACTGCCGAATCGGTTTTTGTCCTGCTTGTACCGGCTGCAAACGGTCAGGGAACCGCTTACCTATGGCCTCCTTTAAAGCTTCCCCAAATGGAGGCTATGGCAAAGCACACTCACGCCACAGCGCCCTTGTCTACCGTGCTGGATAGCGAATGGGAACCCGTTTCCCAAATCTACCCTCTAACCCAGAACGCGCCTTTTTTGTCTTCTTCCCCCCTAATAGGAGAGAGACCGGAGAGGGTAAACCGTCCTATCCAGGCCAGTTTTAACAACCAAATTTTGCTGATTGATTACTATGTCGAACCCACTCCAGCTAAGCCTGGCGACACCGTAACACTTCGCCTCGATTGGCAGGCCCAGCGTCCTCTTGACGGTGACTATTACCTTTTTATCCACCTGGTTGATGTCGCTCAAAAACGACGCTACAGCCAGGTTAATATCCCCCTCACCGGCGTATTATTTAACGCCCACCGATGGCCCGTAGGACTGGCTGTACCCGACCTTCATTACTTCACGCTGCCCACCGACATCCCGGAAGGTATTTATTTTTTTGAAGTGGGTCTTTACGATCCTTCATCAGAACAACGCCTGCCGGTAACAGGGACGATACCCTACCCACCCCTCGCCGGAGGAGTCAATGATAAGGTTATGCTGGGTAAATTCCAGGTTGAGGGATCATCGCCTGTCCCACCTCAAATCTCTGTGCCAGAGGCGCAATTCGAGGACAGTCTGGCTCTGCTGGGGGTTGATGCATCCACCCCTAGCCTGAAATCCGGCCAGGTATTCAGCTATACCCTCCATTGGCAGGCTTTGACCCCTCCCGCCAAAAACTATACCGTTTTCACCCACCTCTTAGACGCTGCCGGCAATTTAAGCGCACAACAGGATAATCCACCGCAGCAGGGCTACTATCCTACCTCCTGGTGGGATCCCGGCGAAATTACCCTCGACCCTTATACCCTGCCTCTGCCCCCAGACCTACCCCCAGGTGAGTATACCCTACGAATAGGTCTGTACGAGCCGGCCACAGGACAGCGGCTATCCTTAAAAGACGGGAAGGCAGATTTTGTCGATTTCCCCAAACTCATTTACATCAGCAAAAACCACAAAGCTAGTATCATTCGCCAGTCCACAAGATTGGCGCAGGATTGAAACCGTTCTGCTCCAGCCACTCCCAGTCCGGCCCCAGCCAGCCAACTTCACTGAAATCAACGCAGTGCTTTTTGGGATCAAAGCCCACCCCCTCGGCTTCTAACAGTTGGCGCTGATAGGCACTGCTTTCACCCCCTACCCGTGGGCTAATTTTACCTTGCCGGTTAATGACCCGCTGCCAGGGCACATCAGTATCATAAGGCAACGCGGCCATAGCGTAACCCACCATCCGGGCGGTACACCCCCCCACAATCAGCGCAATCTGACCATAAGTTGCCACCTTCCCCGGTGGAATTCGACGCACTACCGCGTAGATACGCTCGTAAATAGGCGCATCTTTTAAGTCCGCTGAGCTATTCATTTTTTATCAGGTTCCTGGATAATCTCTTCGGTGGGGAGAATTTTGAAGCTTTTATACATGGGGTTAAACCACTGCAACGCAAACTGATAGAGATTGGCCGAGGAGGAAAAGATTACCTGGTAGGTCTTGCCATCACTGACAGCAATAATAATGGAACCGGCCATTGGCGTGCCATCGGTGGCAGTGTAGAGAAAATCAACCGTAGCCGCGTTGGTTATTTGGTCTAGTTGGAATTGGGTCGGGGCCAGACTTTGTATATCTTTATACTCTGTACCTAAGTTTTCGACGTAATTCAGCGCGGCTTTTTCGGCTGCTTTGGGATCGTCTTCGGCTCCCAATCCATCCGAGACACCGGCCTCAAAAGTAATGTTCGTGTCGGGCATCATCACGGCCACGGAAGACTCATCCTGGCGAGCAATTTGCCAATCACTGGGGTAGAGAAAGCCAAAGGCGCTGCCGGTTGGTCCGATCAGGAGCCATTCCGGTGGTTCGTCAGTAGGCGGAGCTTGGACCACCGAGCTAGTGTCGATGGGGGTCAGGGTGCCGGCCAAGCGGTGAAATTGGTTTTGAGAAACCTGCCACTGCGCTTCGGTAGCGCTGATAAACACGACGTAAACAATGGTATCTTTTTGCAAAACGCGCACCTCATTCATCGCCTGGCCTAATTTGGGGTCTACCGAAGTAAACTGAGCGATGATGGAGCCATCAGGCTGCTGCTCCTGGCTGAGGGGCTTAAAGTCGGCTTCCTTGCCGGTAAAATTTTTGGCGACAAAAGTCATCAGATATTGGCTTAACTCGGCGGTTGAGTAAGTTTTTCCTACGTCACTAAAAAAGACGCTATAACCCGTCTGGTCACCCGGATCGATAAAAACAACCCCGTCAGGTCGTTCAAAAAATTGCCAGTTAGCCGGGTAACTAACCTGAAAACGGTTGGTGAAGTGGGTGTAACTAATTAAACCAACTTGGTCTGATACGACGGAGGTCGGCGCTCCAGCGGGGGGACTCGAAACGACCGTCAAGGTTGGATCGGGGCGGATGGGCTGGAAGTCAAGCCGATCGGCCGGCCTGGCCTCGGCACAATTTGATAAGACAAGTAAAAGGATGAGGATTAAAAAAAAGTAGGCGGAACGCTTTTTCACTGCTCAAATTTATTCAAGGTTGGCGACAAACCGGTAGCCAACGCCGCGAATGGTGATTAGGCGTTCAGGGTGGCCGGGATTCTGTTCGATTTTCTCTCGAATCCAGCGGATATGCACGTCAAGGGTCCGCGTATCGCCCAGGTAATCAGTTTCCCAGACTTCCTGCATAATGGTCTTGCGGCTCAAAATTTCATCAGGGTGGCTCATCAGCAAATACAGCAATCTAAATTCTTTAGGAGTTAAGTCATAAACTTGACCCTCCCGTAAAACCTGGTGGTGCTGACAATCAAGGGTAAAGTCGGGCAAGCGCATAAATCGATCCTGTTGGTTGGCCATGGCCTTTTTTATGCCCTGAGTCAGTTGTTGGAGCTTACCAGGAGTCACCAGAATAATATCGGCGCCGGCTTCGGTTATTAGATCGTTTTTGTCGCCCACGATAACATAGGGGATTTTTAGATTAAACTGGTCAATAGCAGCCTGGAAATTGGGTAAATTCAACAAAGAGCTGCTGGAATTAAAAACAATCAAATTCGGCCAGAGCACCTTGGTCTTTTCCAGGGCAGCTTCAGGCGTGTGGGTTATTAACACCTGATAGCCCTGATCTTCTAGATTAGTCAGCAATGACTTGGATTGATCCAGATTAGCATCTTCTACCAGCAAAATTTGGACCGTCATGGGTCATTTCCTTCCAAAGCCGTCCCCAATTTAAGAATTTGCATTATACCCTAAGCTGTTTTGTCCGGCAATACGTTAACAGGGTTTTAACATAGATAGATTTTGGAGAGTATCTCTCCACAGACTTAAGATTCTCGCTGTTCAAATTTAAGGTGAAGAACACGCCGAGTTGCGAGGTAGACTCGGGTCTCTTCAGCAGGGCGATAACCACAAACCCACAAGACCCGATCATCGGCCACCAAGAGAGGGATATGCTGGCGCCGAGCCGATGGAATCTTCTGATTAATCATAAATTCATTCACTTTTTGGCGATGTCCGCCCAATCCCAACGGAGTGAAAGTGTCGCCGGGCTGGCGGGTGCGCAGAAAAAGCGTATCACCGACGACATCGCCATCCAGATAAGCTTCCCAGGGTTCAATTTGTTTTAGATCAGGCAAGTTGAGACTCTCTGAAGTCAAAAGAGCGGTTTTGAGCTGCCACTTGAGACCAGGCAACACGGTCAGGCCGGGCACATTGAGCGGCACTATCTCAGACTTGGTCAAATAAGGCTCATCTGGCTGGGCTGGGCCAGCCAAAACAGTTTCATCAGCAACGACAAAGGTCTCGTAGCCCAAGGTCAACATCAACCCTTGTGGCAAAGTAGCCTTTGCCCCCACGGTCCCTTGTTCGATAATCTCCATAGCCGTTTCAATATGCTCAAAATTAATGTCTCGCAAGCTACGGCGCAAAATCTGGACTGCCCGGCGCAGGGTAGAACGCTGCAAGGCCAACGGCAGATTTAACCAGGCCAGGGTATCGATCTCGATTCTGCCAGTCGCCTCGCTTTTTATGATGGCCTGCCAGGCTTGATCGAGGTGGTCATTTAAAAATTCGACCTCAGCCGTCACGACCTTGGCCGTGCGTTGGAGGAGTTGGCGAAGGTTAGGGTTATAAGTTTCCAGATAAGGGATTAGCTCATGCCGCAATCGATTACGGAAAAAAGTTGTATCCTGGTTGGAACTATCTTGCCTGGGGACAAGCTGGTATTCCTGGCAATAAGCTTCGATCTCACGACGCGAAGTTTCCAACAAGGGCCGGATAAGCTGGGGTGCAGGCAGCGGTGATGGGGTCGGAATATCATCAGGGTGAAGGCGCAGGCCGGCGATATCCATTAACGGCAGCATACCCCGCAATCCGGCCAAGCCCGTGCCACGTAAAAGGTGCATCAAAACCGTTTCCACCTGATCGTCGGCATGGTGCCCAACCGCGATTTTGTTGGCGCTCACCTCTCTGGCTACCCGCCACAGAAAAGCATAACGAACGTGCCGGGCCGTTTCTTCAACAGATTGCTTCCGCAGGGTGGCTAAAGCGGCGATGTTCCGGGTTTCCACAACGAGGGGAAGGCGCCACCGAGCCGCCATGTCTCGCACAAAATCTTCGTCGGCCTGGGAAGCAGCGCCGCGCAATTGATGGTTGAGGTGAGCAACCGTGAGCGACAACTCAAATTGGGGTCGAAGCGTTTCCACCAAAGTGTGCAGAAGGCAGAGAGAGTCCGGTCCGCCCGAAAAGCCAATAACCACTTTATCCCGGTTAGCTAACAAAGAATTTTTTTGGCAGAACTCGCCAATTCTTTGGGCCAGGCCACGGTTCACGGCGTGGCATCTCCAACATGACTTTTGGCTTTCACCGGAGCGCCAAGGTTAACCTGAACCATCTCTAGCAAGTGTTGGGAGTGCGGGTTGTTCAAAAACGCCTGGCGCAGGCTTTCATCGGGCAGGGTTTCCACCAATTTTTTCTGAATCTTCTGGGCGTAAGCGATGGCGTCACGCCAAGCCGGGCTATTACCTGAGATGTGGTAAACGTAAGCTTTTTGAATTTGGATGATGTACTGGCTGAGACGACCATCAATTTGCTCAGCTAACTCTGACGCTTTAACCAACACCTCTAGCGCAATGTCGTATCGCTGGCGATGAATTTCCACCAGCGATTGGAGCCACTGGGCGCGAGCCATAAACTCCTTCATGTCGCTGGCGGTAGCCAGGGCGGAAAGGCGTTGTAAGTTTGGCTCAACTTTATCCCACTGGTCGGTATCCATATAGACTCTAACCAGTTGGTAAAGAATCATAACCTCGTCGGGCACAAATCCCATTCCCTGGGCAACAGCATGCACGCTTTCTAATTCGCTGATCGCTTCTTCCAACCGGTCCAGATGGCGATAAGCCGTACCGAGGATAGACTGGGCGCGCATCACGTAGAGCGGTGAGCCAAGCTCGGCCGCTAATTGCATACTCTGTTTAGCCTGTTGCAGGCCCTCCGCATCCATCCCCAGGGTCAAATAGTAATACCCCAGCCAGGCTAACCCTAAAGCTTTGAGCGATTTTTGTTTTTGCTCCTCAGCCAGGCGCAGCCCCTCCTTTAAGTTCTCTATCGATTTATAGAACTCGCCCTGGTAGAGTTGTCCAAAAGCCTGGTAATATTTGATGAAGGGTACCCGGTAAAAATCGCCCGACTTGCGATGTAGTTCTAACACTTCTTCGGCAGTCTTTTCAGCGTCATGATAATCGGCCAGGAAGGTTTGAGTGACCAGCATCGAGGCCAACGAAGACATCAAGCCGCTACGATACCCCAGACGCCTCCGCGTATTGACAATTTCATGGTATCGCTCCAGGCTGGCCCCAATTTCACCCTGCTCCTGCATTATTTTGGCCAAACCATCTTCCGCCTCAACCAACCGGACTTCATCTCCCAATTTGGCGCTAATCTGGTGAGCCTCCAGGTAGCACTTGACGGCATCGGCCAGCTTGCCCATATTGTAGTAGAAATTACCCAATTGGCTCAAGGTGTCGGCCACACCCCGTTCGTCGCCCAGGCGGCGGGCCACTTTCAGAGCTTCCTGAAAGTATTCTGAGGCTAAAGAGAAATCATAATGGCTGGCATGCAACGAACCAATACCGTTCAGGGCACGCATCTGAGCCGCATCATCGCCCAATTCTTTGGCTTTGACCAACATCACTTCATAATCGGCGGTCGCCTGCTGTGGATTCCCCAGACTGGTGAGGATTCGGGCGCGGCCCTCATAAATAGCCAGCAGTGTTGACTGGTCAGCCTCTACCCCCATAATTTCGGCCACTTCCAGGGCTTGGGTGTAAAACTCAACAGCCTGATGGTTGGCAAAAGACTGGAGCGCGGCCTCGGCGGCACGTTGCAGGTAACGCAAGGCTCTGGACCAGGTTTCACTCTTATAATAGTGATCGGCCACGATAGGAGCATACTCTTCGCCCAATTGCCAATAGAGACGGGCCATATGATCGGCAATCTGCTTGTGAATGATTTTCCGCTGTTGGTGCAGCAAACTATTGTAAGCCGTTTCATAGGTCAAGACGTGTTTAAACCGATATTCCGGCTGGCTGTCCTGCGTATGTACCTCAATTAAGTCGGCCGCTTCCAGTTGGTGAAGGGCGCTTTCAAGAATTTCCGGATCATTCACAATAGGAGCCAGGATGTAACGGGGGAACACCCGGCCAATCACCGCCGCAACCTGGAGGACTCGTTTGACCGACTCTTCCAGCCGGTCAATACGGGCTGTCAGAACCCCCTGGAGCGTAGTGGGGATATCCATCTCTGTCACCGACTGGGTGATCTGCCACCGGCTATCCTCAGCAGCCTGGATAACCCCTTCTTCAATCAAACTGCGGATCAACTCTTCCAGGAAGAGGGGATTCCCCGCCGCGCGGTTGAGCAGAAGTTGTTCCATCAGCGGGGGGATCTTTTCAATTTTTAAGAGATGTTTGATCACCTGGCGGCTTTCTTCATCCGTTAATGGCCATAACACCAATTCGGTAAAGTTATGGGGGTAATCTTGGGCGCATTGGGTTTTTATTTCCCAGAAAGTCGTCTCGCGCTCCGGGCGAGTCACGCACACAATCAAAACCGGGTTATAAACGGTCAGCGTTAGCAAATACTGGATTAGTTTGACCGAACCGGGATCGGCCCAGTGCAAATCTTCAAAAACCATGATGACCGGCCGCTTCCTGACCAGGGCCTCAACCCATTCGCCCATCGCCAGGAAAATTCGTTGTTGTAAAAATTGGGGATCGGTGGGCAGGTCGGTAGCAGAGTCTTCACCTAACTTGAGGCCCAACAGAGTGGCCAGGTAGGGAACGATTTCCTCTTTGCGAGAACCAAATAACTCCTCGCCCATCGCCTCGAGACGATGTTTGGCCTGGGTATCGTCGGGGTTTTCAGGCAGGTCTAGATAACTCCTGAGAATATCCACAAAAAGACGGTTAGTAAAGGATTGGCGATAGGACAGACCACGTCCCAGAAGCCACAACGGGGTTATGTGATCATCGTTTTTTGGCTCAACCTGTTTTCTAAATTCGCGAATCAGGCGCGATTTGCCCAGGCCGGCATCACCGGCCACCACCACAATATTTCCCTGGCGATTTTGCAGCTTGTGATAATATTCCAGGAGAGATTGCAGTTCATACTCCCGGCCAATCACCGGCGCTTCCATGCCGGTCAAACCGCGTTGGGTTTGGCTAAGATCCTTAGCACTCTTTAATTCGTAAATTTCAAGCGGCTCTTTCTTGCCCTTAACCGAAACCGCCTCGCGTTCCTCAAACACAAACAGCCGGCTGGTCAGGTTGTAAGTAGCCTCGCTGACAAGGATTTCTCCCCGTTCAGAGACATGCTCCAACCGCGAGGCGACATTAACCGCGTCCCCCATCACCGTATAAGAACGATTGCGATCCGCACCAATCTCACCGGCAATCACCGTACCGGTATTGATACCCATGTGAATGCCCAAAGGGCTTTCCAGGCGCTGGCTTTTGTTAAAGTTATCCAGCCGTTCTTTCATGGCCAGGGCCGCCCGCAGCGCCCGTTCGGGGTCGTCCTCGTGGGCCTTAGGCGCGCCAAAAACGGCCATAATGGCATCGCCGATGTACTTATCGATCCGGCCTTCATACTCGTAGATGGCTTCGCTGAGTTCTTGCAAACACAGGTTAATCAGGCGCACGACCTGTTCAACTTCAGCCGGACTTTTGGCTGCATCGTTGAGGGAGGTAAAGCCCGAAATATCAGCAAAGATGATGGTAACCTGGCGGCGCTCCCCTTCAATTGGGGCGCTGAGGATGGAGGTCGTAGAGGAGCCATTTTCGGGAGTGGTAGCCAGCCGCTTGCCACAGCGACCGCAGAACAAGTGGACAACGGGGTTGTCGAACCCGCAATTTTCACACTGTAAAACCTGGCTCATGATATAGAATTTCTCTTTGGGCTGTTTTTATAGGATACTGCAAAAATAATATTACATTCTCCTTAAGATGTCAACGGTCCATTTTGGCTAATTCTTTTTAACAATGAGATACGTTTGTGCAAAGTAACGATTGTGGTATAATTTATCCGCTGGGCAGGCAGCTAAAACCGGTGAGCCTGCCTATTGTTATGTAGGTTTGGAAGGAGAATTTTGCGTGGCAGGCCCTCTAGATGCACTATTAGGGCTCTTTTCTCTTGACGTTGGCATTGACTTGGGAACTGCCAACACGTTGGTCTACGTTAGAGGCAAGGGAATTGTAATCAACGAGCCTTCGGTTGTAGCGATTGACAAAAAAACCAAAAAACCTCTGGCTATTGGCGTTGACGCCAAAGAAATGGTTGGCCGGACGCCGGCTAACATCGTAGCCGTTCGACCTTTACGCGACGGAGTGATCTCGGAATTTGAAATTACCGAGGCCATGTTGCGTTACTTCATCAAAAAAGTTCACGAACAAACGCTCATCCCCACCCCTTTTTACGCGCCGCGGGTGGTTATTGGTATTCCCAGCGGCGTCACCGAAGTTGAGAAACGGGCTGTTTATGACGCTGCCCGCAATGCCCGTGCCCGTGATGCTCAAATTATCGAGGAGCCGGTGGCCGCAGCCATCGGGGCGGGATTGCCCATTACGGAACCATTAGGCAGCATGGTCATCGACATTGGCGGCGGCACGACAGAGGTCGCCGTCTTTTCGCTGGGTGGAATTGTGGTCAGCCGTTCCATCCGGGTGGCCGGTGATGAAATGGACGAGGCCATTATCAATTACGCCCGTCAAAAGTACAACTTGCTCATTGGTCAACGGATGGCCGAGCGGGCCAAAATTACCATCGGTTCGGCTTACCCTTTGCCCGAAGAGCAGACCATCACCCTGCGAGGTCGCAACTTAATTACCGGCCTGCCCGACTCGGTTGAGGTTTCCAGCGTGGAAATCCGCGAAGCCTTGAGCGACTCGATTCAGGTTATCGTTGACGCCGTTCGCGATACTCTGGACGAAACTCCGCCGGAATTAATTGCCGATTTGATGGAAAGTGGTATCGCCCTGGCGGGCGGTGGTGGTTTGTTGCAGGGCCTGGCCGAGCGGCTATCCGAAGAAACCAAGATGCGGGTCTATATCGCCGACGACCCCCTGACCTGCGTGGCTCGTGGGGCCGGTCACGTCTTGGAAAGTTATGATAAATATGCCAAAGTGTTGACTTCACTACAACGGGGTAGTACTAACCATCGAGGTTGAGTGGGGAATAGGTAGTAAGAAGTAGGTAGTAAGGGATTAGAGTATTTACCTGCTACTTCATCCCGCTTCGCGATCCCTCATCCTTTCCTTACATTGGGTATGACCGCCACGAAAAACAGACAGCTTTATTTTTGGCTCATTTTGGCCTTCCTTTTTTTAGGGTTTGCCTTGGACCGGCTGGGGTATATCACAACAGCACGCGCTTTTGTGCAAACAGCCTTAATGCCTCTACAAAGCGCCATCACCGGAGTTGCCCAAACCGTCTCCCACCAGGTGGAACAAACCCAGAGTGTTCAAGCTCTGCAAGCCCGCACCGCCGAGCTAGAAACCCTCAACAATAAGTTGATGGTGGAAAACATTCAACTGAAAGAAGTTGAACGCGAGAATGAGCTACTGCGCCAGTTGCTCAATTATACCCGCAGCAATCCCCAATTCAGTTACCAACCCACTACGATTGTGGGCCGCAGTATTGGGGTTGATCCCACCAACCTGCTCTACTTTGTGTATGTGGATGTTGGCGCGCGAAATGGCGTGGCCGAAAATATGCCCGTCATCACCGACCGGGGTTTGGTGGGCCGGGTGACGGCGGTGAGTCCAAACTCTGCCCAAGTGTTGATGCTCATTGACCCGGCCAGTGCCGTTAATGCCCTCATCCAAAACAGCCGGGGGACCGGCCTCGTACGCGGCAACATTGACGGGACGCTGATCATGGAGCGTATCCCTCCCAATGAAAAAGTGAATCCCGGTGATATTGTGCTTACCTCCGGCCTGGGTGGCAATTTTCCAGATAAGCTGGTTGTTGGCCAGGTGACCGAGGTTATGAAACGAGATCAGGATATGTTCCAAACAGCTCGGATCCGGCCCACAGTCGACTTTGGCAAATTGGAAACAATGCTGATTATCACTTCGTTTGAGCCGATTGATGCCGAGTCGGAAATTCTAAAATCGCAGGAGACGAAGAATTAATAACTTCATTCCTCCGGCTATTTTGATTACAGCCACTCTACTGCAAGTAACCCTCTCCCCTTATGTCAAAATAAACGGCGTTCACCCCGATTTAGTCCTGATTTTGGTTATCGGCTGGACTTTTTTGCGCGGTCTACGGGATGGCCTTATGTGGGCCTTGATCGGTGGGCTGAGCTTAGATTTTGTCTCCGGTGCCCCCTTCGGGTTATTTACCTTGACTTTACTGCTTGTG
>CAZUNT010000008.1:37262-48174 GCA_964622215.1 uncultured Caldilineaceae bacterium | reverse complement strand
CCCATAGCCTGTCCTTACCTTTAAGCATGTTTTTTAACGGATTGGGTTTGGTACTCTTAAATCTGTTGGGGCGGCCCTTTACCTGGAACGAAGCTTTATCAAATGTCCTGATACCGGTCGCCATTTTTAACACGGCCGTTATGCTGCTTGTTTTCCCTCTTTTGTATCTGCTCAACCGTTGGTTAAGCCCGCAACCACTTTCCTTCTAAGTTTCAAAAATCTGATGTCTAGGGTATAATTGAGCGTTATGACCGACTTTCAGCTTCGGCTACGTAGTTATTTATTTCGAGGGATGGCCTTAATCGCTTTCCTCGTTTTGGCGACCCAACTTTGGAACTTGCAGGTGGTGCAAGGTGAAACCTACAAAGCTCTGGCCGACGCCAATCGCTTTCGTTTAAATCAAGTACCTGCCGCACGTGGAGTGATTTACGACCAAAACGGCGATCTACTGGTGCGCAATCGCCCTACATATAATGTCGTTGTCATCCCCGCCTACTTGCCTGAAGACGCTACTGCCGAAGCAAAAATTTTCGCCCGCCTCTCAGAACTGCTTAACTTACCAATCACCACCCAAATCGAATCGGTGGTGGGTTATAATAATGGCTATTTTGAAGCAATTACCCATCACCAGTTTAACCGCCAACTACCCCGCCAAATCGTCAACCCGCGCAGCCGGCAATTGGCTAGAGCGCCTCAAGGTATCCGTGATGCCGTCAATCGAGATCGAGTGCTGGCCCCTTTTTTACCCGTCATCATCGCCAAAGATGTTGATCCCATCATTGCCGCTAAAATCGAAGAGGAACGGATTAACATGCCGGGGGTAATGATTGATATTTCGCCCGCCCGCGAATACCTGTACGGTGAGATGGTTAGCCATCTGCTGGGCTACGTGGGTTCTATTCCGGCGGAGCAATTCAGTCGATATCAGGACCAGGGTTATGATCTCACCGACGTAATTGGCCTGACCGGACTTGAAGCCCAGTACGAAGAGTGGCTACATGGAGCCAAGGGGCTGGAAAGTGTCGAGGTGGATGTTACCGGCCAGAAAATCAGAACGGTCAGTGAGAGCATTGAAGCCCGTCCGGGCCATAATTTGCGCCTGACGATTGATGTCGGCTTGCAAGAGGCCACAACTGAGGCTTTGCAAGAGGAAATGGACCTGGTTAACTCCCAGCAAGGTGTAGCCATCGCCATGAACCCGCAAACAGGCGAGATTCTGGCCATGGTTTCACTCCCCAGCTATGATAATAACATCTTCGCTCGCGGGATTACGGCCCGCGAACTTTCCCTGTTGAGCGAAGATCGTTGGACACCGCTGGTTAACCACGCCATTGCCGGCCTCTACCCTCCCGGATCGACTTTCAAGATTATTCCCGCAGCCGGCGCCTTACAGGAAAGAACGGTTTATTCAGATACTATTTTCGTTGATGAAGGCACGCTCTATCTCCCTAACCAGTTTGAACCCGATAATCTGGACCTGGCGCAGCCCTTCTACTGCTGGCTGCGCACCGGGCATGGCCCGGTCACCATGGTTTCCGCCCTGGCCTTTTCCTGCGACGTCTATTTTTACCAAGTCGGCGGCGGTTACTATCCCACTGAATATGAAGGCCTGGGCTTAGAGCGCCTGGACAAATACGCCACCATGTTTGGCCTGGGCCAATCTACCGGCATCGACCTGCCAGGCGAAGTAGAGGGACTGGTTCCTGACCAAAAATGGAAACGTATTAATTATGCTGAAACTTGGTTAACAGGTGACACCTACAATATGTCAATTGGACAGGGCTTTGTGCTGGCAACGCCTTTACAAATACTTAACGCCTACGCTGCTATTGCTAATGGTGGAACCCTTTACCGGCCTTATCTGGTCAAAGAAATTCTCGACGCCGATGATAAGGTAGTCAAAGTGACGCAGCCTCAAATCATCCGCCAACTGGCTGTTGACCCTCAACATATCGCCCTGATACAAGAAGGCTTGCGGCATGTGATTGACTGGGAGGCCGGTACGGCCCACGATACTTTTGATGTACCGGGGATTGTCGCCTCAGGCAAAACGGGTACGGCTGAATTTTGTGATCGTTATCCGCAGTGTTTAGATCAGGATGGCCGGGTAAAAACCAGCCATGCCTGGTTTGCCTCCTATGCGCCTAGCAATAATCCTACCATTGCTACGGTTGTATTTGTTTATGGTGGCGGCGGGGCGCTTGAGGGTTCGGAAGTGGCGGTGCCGGTAACGAATAAAATCTTGCGCTACTACTTCCAGATTAAAGATGAGGCAGAGGAAATCCAACCTGCGGAAGCCGAGCAGACGGCGACGACCATCCAACCTGACACCACTTTTACGGCCCGGCTCCTGGGAACGGATAGTTGGGGCAGCGAGCAAGCGAGTGTTTCCGGCTTTGTGCTCGACAGCACCGGCCAGGGAGTTGGCAATATTTTGATTGAGGTGATGGCCAACGACCAAGTTGTGGCGCAGTTGACCTCCGGCGAAACCGGTCAATTTGACTATACCGAACTTGACCCCACCCAGACCACCACCTGGCAGGTACGCCTACCAGACTATCCCGGCGCCTCACCGCTTCAATTAGAAATCGCTGGTGGGCTGCGGTATTTGGTCGAGTTTAAGGCCAAGCCAGCGACAATCGATGAGCCTGTAGCCAACAAATAGAATTTGTGAGAAACCCTTCGATGTCGAACGACCGCATTAGCATTAAAGGTACCAGTGAAGGTTTGATAGTTAACCTCGGCCCAGGAGCCTGGCAAAGTCTAGTCGAAGAGTTGGATCAACGCCTGAGCGAAAAAGCCTCCTTTTTTAAGGGTGGCCGGGTAGGTTTGTTTGTTGGTCCCCGACAATTAACTCAGCCCCAATTGGAGCAAGTAGGGCAAGTGCTTAGCCACCACAACATGACCCTGTGGGCTGTGGAGAGCGACTCACCCGGCACGCAGGAAGCCGCCACCCAACTAGGCTTGGAAATAGGCTTCGGCCTGGCGGTCAGAACGGCAGTCACACCAACTGCAGCTCCTTTGTCTCAGAATGAAGCGATTTTGGTACAGCGAACCCTCCGTTCCGGGCAGGTTATTCATCATTCAGGACATGTAGTGGTGCTTGGCGATGTTAATCCGGGGGCAGAGATTCGCGCCGGGGGCAGCGTAATCGTGTGGGGACGCTTGCGAGGCACAGTCCATGCCGGGGCCGGCGCAGGTCAAGGGGAAAATGCCGTTGTCTGCGCCTTGCAATTGTCGCCTACCCAATTGCGCATTGGCGATCATATCGCCCGCGCTCCCGCCGACACCGACCACGAGTGGGCGCCTGAAATGGCCTCCGTTCAAGGCGGCCAAATCGTCGCCGAACCGTGGCAGCGAGGCGAGTGAATAATTGTGAATGAATTAAAAACTACAGCGGGCGGCGGTCAACGATCGGCGATCTTAGTAGACGAACTATTACAAATTTAAGGATTGAGTATGAATGCAGTCGTTATAACCATAACTTCGGGAAAAGGTGGGGTCGGTAAGACTACCACGACGGCTAATTTAAGTGCGGCCCTGGCGGCTCAAAACAAAAAGGTTGTAGCGATTGATGCCGATATTGGCCTGCGTAACCTCGATGTCGTCATGGGGCTGGAAAACCGGATTGTTTATGATCTGGTGAACGTAGTGGAGGGCACATGCCGGCTGCGCCAGGCGATGATTAAGGACAAACGGTTGGATGAGCTTTACCTTATCCCGGCAGCCCAGTCCCGTGATAAAACCGCCGTCACGCCGGGTGATATGATCGAGGTTTGCGATCAGTTGCGGCCTGATTTTGATTTTATTCTGATCGACTCCCCCGCGGGCATTGAACAGGGGTTCAAAAACGCGCTCGCTCCTGCCGACCAGGTGGTGATTGTGACTACCCCCGAAGTCTCGGCGGTGCGCGACGCCGACCGGATTATTGGCCTGATCGAGGCCGGTGAAAAAGGGCCGGCCAATTTGATCGTCAACCGGCTGCGCCTTGATATGGTCAAACGCGGCGACATGCTCAGTACCGACGACGTGATGGATATTCTGGCCATTAAACTCATCGGGATTGTCCCCGACGACGAGAGCATTATTGTCTCTACCAACAAAGGTCGTCCCATTGTTATGGAAAATGGTTCTACTGCCGGTCAGGCCTATCGCAATATTGCCCGGCGTTTGACCGGCGAAAATGTACCTTTCCTTAATCTTGAGGAGGGGAACTCCTTTATCAAGAGGCTTACAAAATTATTTAAATCGTCTTAGCGTAAATTGGAGAAGTCCATTTTCTTAAAGAAAATGGACTTTTGGAAGTACAAATTGCCCTATTTGAGGTAGACCTATGATGAATGTACTGAATCGGCTGTTCGGTCGGGTGGAACCAACGAGTCGAGAAATTGCCAGAGATCGCTTGCGCTTAGTGCTGGTGCAGGATCGGGTTAATCTCTCTCCTGAAAAAATGAACGAGCTAAAAGATGAGTTGATCAGAGTGATCTCCAAATACGTGGAAATTGATCGGGAAGGGATCGAAATTTCACTGACCCAAAATGCCCGCCAGAGTAGCCTGACGGCGACGATACCGGTCTTAGGGGCGCGGAAGTAGTAAAAATATGGATCGTAGAATTTGGCGGCAGTTTGATTTAGTCCTGGTGGGCCTCGCCGCCCTATTAATTTTATATGGCGTCATTATGATTTACAGCGCCAACCAAAACACAGAGGATTTACGAGACCTGTGGCAGACCCAGTTGACCCGGGCCGGTATTGGCCTGGTTTTGCTGGTGCTGGTGGCGGCGATTGATTATCGCTACTATGCCTCATTGGATAAATTTCTTTATGTGGTGATGTTGGGCTTTTTGGCAACGCTATTTATTGCCGCCGAATTGACGGCGGGCACTCTGCGCTGGTTAGACTTTCGCCTCTTTCCGGTCCAACCCAGCGAGATGGCCAAAATCATTGTTATCATCGTGACCGCCAAGATACTGGCCGACCGCGACGGCCGGATGGACAAATTTCGGAACTTGTTGTTCTCGCTATTCATCGTTATTCCACCCCTTATCTTGATCTATCTCCAGCCCGATTTGGGCACAACTGTTATTATCGCCGGGGTCTGGTTTATTATGGCCTTAATGGGCGGCGTCCACTGGTTTCACGTTGGTTTGTTGGGGCTGGCGGCCGTTGTGGCCAGTCCCGTCGTCTGGCTGACGATGGCCGATTATCAGCGCGCCCGGATGCTGCTTTTTTTGAACCCGGAAAGTGACCCTGACAGCTATTACAATATTCAACAAGCCCTGATTAGCATTGGTTCTGGGGGCGTTTTGGGCAAGGGCTTTAGTATTGGGACGCAAAATCAACTTCATTTTCTGCGGGTCCGCCACACCGATTTTATCTTTTCGGTGATCGGAGAAGAGTTGGGCCTGCTCGGTTCGCTGCTCCTCTTTGCGTTTATTCTGGCCCTGATCTGGCGTATTGTACGGGCCTCCGACCTCACCAGCGACCCCTTTGGCCGGCTTATCTGTATCGGCGTAGCGGCGTTGATCCTCACCCAGTCTTTCATCAACCTGGGGGTAAATCTGGGACTGCTACCGGTAACCGGCACACCGCTGCCTTTTATCAGCTATGGCGGCAGTTCTTTAATAGCCTTTTTAATTTCACTGGGGCTGGTGCAAAGCGTGCTCATGCGCCGCAAAGCCCTAGACTTTGAGGAAGTTTAAGATTTGTTGCAGCGATTCTCTTCATCTATTCAACAGCATCGAGGTAGTTGGGGCATTTTGATTCTGACGTTGTGGGCCATAACCCTGGCATTGGTAGCCTTTGCTCGGATGCTGGCCTTGACTGCGGTGACCGGCGCTAACAGCCAGGAGATCTTGAGTCAGAGCCTAATTTGGACCCTTTTTTTTCTCAATGCCTTCTTTGGTTTGGGTTTTTCTGCCAGCGCCTATGGTTTATGGATGCGGCGTCATTGGGGGCGACTTTTGTTTTGCGGGGTAGTGATTATTTGGGCAGTGGTTTATATTACTGCCCTTTTGATGCCGGTTCGTTCACTCTCAACTGGAACCAATTCCGTTATGATACTTGTGCTCAATCTGCTCCGTTACGTCTTTGGTTCGGTTGTGCCTGTTTGGTATTTAAATTTAGCCCATATCAAAACTCTTTTTGACACCCCTACCCCAAAATCAGAAAACGAGCAAGCCAAAGAGTGAGTAATATTGATCTCTTTCCTAACTTGCCAACCTACTGACTCACGAAGGAAATAAATTTATGACCACATTGTTGCAGCCGGTGCGGGTTCGTTACGCTCCCAGCCCCACCGGATTTTTACATGTTGGGGGCGCCAGAACTGCGCTATATGACTATCTGCTGGCCCGGCAAACGGGTGGAGCCTTTATCCTCAGAATAGAGGATACCGACCAGAAACGTTACAATCCCGAAGCCCTCTCCAATCTGCTGGATGGTTTACGCTACCTGGGTTTGGATTGGGATGAAGGTCCAGAAGTGGGCGGAGAGTACGGCCCTTACTTACAAACAGAGCGTCTGGATATTTACCAGAGGTATATCCAGGTGCTTCTGAACCAGGGCCATGCCTACCGCTGTTTTTGCACCCCGGAACGCTTAGCCCAGGTCAACGAGGAACGCCAAAAGGCCAAGCTGCTGCCCGGCTATGATCGCTTCTGCCGCAACATTGATTCCGCGGAGTCTGCTCACCGGGCCGAAACAGGTGAGCCTTTTACGGTACGGATTAAAATTCCCTTGACCGGCAGCATCACCCTGCACGATACAATTAGAGGCGACATCACCATTGACAACGAAACAATTCAGGACGCCGTCTTGATTAAATCCGATGGTATCCCGACGTATCACTTTGCCGTGGTAGTGGACGATCACTTAATGAAAATCACCCACGTTTTGCGCGGTGAGGAATGGATTAGCAGCTTCCCCCTTCACTTGCACCTATACAACTTTTTTGGTTGGGAACCGCCGGTTTTTGCCCACCTGCCGCTTATCCTCAACCCGGCCGGCAAAGGCAAAATGAGCAAGCGGGAAGAGCGCGCCCCGGATGGCAAAATTTACCCTGTCTTCGTGCATACCTTCAAAGAAGTGGGGTATCTGCCGGAGGCGATGGTTAACTACCTGGCCCTAGTCGGCTGGAGCTACGACGACAAAACCGAATTTATGAGCCGGGAGGAGTTGGTCGAGCGCTTCAACTTGGAGCGGGTCAATTCCTCACCTGCGGCCTGGAATTACGAGAAACTCGATTATTTTAACGGTCACTATATCCGCCAACTCCCGGTTGAGGATTTGACCGACCGGTTACTGCCCTTCCTGACTGCCGCCGGAATTCAGGCCGACCGGGAGACGATGCTCAAAATCACTCCTCTTATCCGCGAACGCCTGACCGTGCTAAACGATGCCCCCCAATGGGTTGACTTTTTCTTTGTGGACGAACTCCCTTTCTACGACCTCAACCTGCTCGTGCCCAAGAAGATGAGCCTGGCCGACGTGCCGAATATCCTTCAGACCGCCCGCCAAATCCTGGCCGAAACCGAGTTTACTCACGAGGCATTGGATACCCATCTGCGGGAAGCGGCCGCCACATTGGGCCTCAAACCGGGCGAGATGTTTCAGCCCATCCGCGTAGCCGTCTGCGGCAAAATGGTCGCCCCACCGCTATTTGAAACGCTGGCGATTTTGGGCCGAGAGACCGTGCTAAAGAGGATTGATCAGGCGTTGGAGCGACTCCAGTAACCAAAGGTGCATCGCACTTTGCAAGTGCGACGCACCAAAACTCAAGTGCGATGCACCTCTCAGGTGCATCGCACTTGTACTTAGAGTTGAGGCTCTAGCTGTTTCTCTAGCATAGATAACAAGAACGTGCTAAAATATCTTTTCACAATGTTGATTCCAGTCCTGAGGAGAAGAAGTCCCAATGCCTGACACCGAACTAAACACCAGTGAAACAACCGAACCCGGGGCCACGACGCCCTCTAATTTTATCCGCGACAGCATCGAAGAAGATATATGCACCAACCGGTACGGCGGGCGAGTCCACACTCGTTTTCCGCCGGAGCCGAACGGTTACCTGCATATTGGCCATGCCAAGGCCATTTGCATTGACTTCGGTATGGCTCAGGAATTTGGCGGTAAGTGCAACCTGCGCTTTGACGACACCAACCCGGTTAAAGAGGATGTAGAATATGTAGACGCCATCAAGGAGGACATCCACTGGCTGGGCTTCGATTGGGAAGAGCGTGAATTCTACGCCTCCGATTATTTCGCTCAACTTTACGAGTTCGCCGTCAAGTTGATCAAAAAGGAGAAGGCTTATGTTGACGATCAGAGCGCGGAAGAGGTGAGCCGGAATCGGGGCACGCTGACCGAACCGGGCATCGAGAGTCCCTATCGCCACCGCTCGGTGGAAGAAAACCTTGACCTGTTCGAGCGTATGCGCCGGGGCGAATTCCCCGACGGTGCGCGTGTGTTGCGGGCTAAGATCGATATGGCCTCCGGCAATATCAACATGCGCGACCCGGTGATGTATCGCATCATCCATGAGCCGCCACACCACCGCACCGGCGACACCTGGTGTATCTACCCTATGTATGACTGGGCGCACGGCCAATGCGATTCGATTGAAGGCGTCACCCACTCACTGTGCTCCCTTGAATACGAAGCGCATCGGCCATTGTATGACTGGTTCCTCAAGGAACTGGAGATTTTCGCGCCGCGCCAGATCGAGTTTGCCCGTCTCAACCTGACCTACACCGTGATGAGCAAACGTAAGCTGTTGCAGTTGGTGAAAGATGGACATGTTCGCGGCTGGGACGATCCGCGTATGCCCACCCTATCGGGCCTGCGGCGGCGCGGTTACACCTCGGCAGCGATTCGCGACTTTGCCGAGCGTATCGGCGTAGCCAAAAACAACAGCACAGTCGACATCGCACTGCTGGAGCACTGCCTGCGGGAGGACCTGAACAAGCACGCCCTACGGGTGATGGCCGTGTTACGACCTCTGCGTGTGGTCATTGACAACTACCCCGAAGATCTGGTCGAAGAAATGGAAGCGGTCAACAATCCCGAAGACTCCGCCGCCGGAACGCGCCAAGTGCCTTTCTCACGGGTGCTATATATCGAACAGGACGATTTCCGGGAAGACCCGCCGCCCAAGTTCTATCGCCTGGCTCCGGGTCGAGAAGTACGGCTGCGCTACGGCTATTTCATCAAATGTGTGGATGTGGTCAAAGACCCGCAAACCGGTGAAGTGATCGAGCTGCGCTGCACCTACGATCCGCAGACTCGGGGAGGAGATAACCCGCCCGATGGTCGCAAGGTTAAGGCCACCCTGCACTGGGTTTCGGCAGCTCACGACCTGCCGGCTGAAGTGCGCCTGTACGACCATCTTTTTACCAAGCCCAATCCTGAGGAAGCCGAAGAAGGGCAACATTTTATCGCCAACCTAAACCCAAACTCACTGGAAACCCTGACCTCTTGCCGGGTGGAGTCCAGCCTGACCGGAGCGCAGCCGGGCAATCGCTACCAGTTTGAGCGACAAGGTTACTTCTGCGTTGATCCGGACACGACGGCGGACAGGCTCGTTTTTAATCGGACAGTCTCCTTAAAAGACACCTGGGCCAAAATCGAAAAAGCCCAAAAATGATTTGATTTTTGTTTGCCTTTGGGGTAGATTTCCTACAAACCTGAACCTCAAGGGTTTTAGAAACCTTTGAGGTTTTTCTGGAGGTTGCTATGGTTGAAGAAGAGAAAAAAGACCGGGTTGACCCCGCAATTACCGAGGCTGTGGCTAAAGTTGAGGATTTCGTCTCGGCTGATAATGTCCCTGCTGTACCAATTGAGGAAAAAAGTATTGTGACCGAAAGTAGCTTTCGTACTAATACCTGGATCCTCTTGATTGTAGGTCTGTTAGTGGGCGGCCTGGGAGGGTTTTACCTGCGGCCTCTGGTCATTCCTGAAACAGAAACACAGGCGATCGCTCCGCTGGCGGCAGTAGAAGAGTCGCCGCAAATTAACAAACCAAATGCTCACCAGGCGGTGATGCTGGCTGTTATTGGCGGGGCACGTCATTTTCAGGGGGATGCCAATGCACCGATCACCCTGGTTGAATTTGGCGATTTCAACTGCGGCTACTGTGGCAAATGGACTATGGAGACTCTACCTCGCATTCGGGAAAAGTACATTGACACCGGCAAGGTCAGGATGGCTTTCATTCACTTCCCTATCCTGGGGGATGACTCGATGACGTCGGCTCATGGCGCCGAATGTGCGGCCAAGCAGGATAAGTTTTGGGATTATCACAACGTCCTCTACGCCAGCCAAGGCATCGGTTTTACCCCAGCCAATCTGTCCAAATTGGCCGCAGATTTGGGTTTAGACAAAGCCTCATTCGAAAGTTGCCTGGCTAACTTTAAGGATCAACCTGCTATAGATGATGATATTCGGCTGGGCCAGGTGATGGGCGTACGAGGGACACCGGCTTTCTTAGTTAACAGCATTCCCCTGGCCGGCGCTTACCCCTACGACGATTTTGAGCATGTTATTGAGGGACTGCTGGCCGGCAAATTTTAAGATCTGAATTGTATTTTAGGAACCCGTTTTTCACTCACTTGCGGACAGGTAAGCGAGTGGAAAGCGGGTTTTTGTGTTGTTTGTTGGGTTTTTGCAAAAAAATTTACGTCATGTTTATTGATAAATTTATGATTTTGCGGTATTATGAGTACAGTTTGATGGTATTAAATTTTTAGAGAAAGGAGCTTATCTAATGTTATTCCTCCCCCGTGAAGAAGGTCAAGGTTTGGTAGAATATGCGTTGATCCTCGTCTTGGTCGCCATCGTTGTCATCGCTATCCTCCTGCTGCTTGGCCCGGTTGTTGGCAACGTCTTCAGCAACATCGTCGGCAACCTCTAATTC
>CAZUNT010000008.1:19330-37162 GCA_964622215.1 uncultured Caldilineaceae bacterium | reverse complement strand
GCTTGGCCCGGTTGTTGGCAACGTCTTCAGCAACATCGTCGGCAACCTCTAATTCATTTTTATCTTTTTGTCGTATTATTTTCTTCATTAAAAGAAAAGCCACCCTTGTAGGTGGCTTTTCTCTTTGCTTACAATAGAGCGGCTAATTCTTCGACCGTCGTGACGGGTTGTTGGCAGGTGAATTGCCGGCAAACATAGGCAGTGGCCTTTCCTCCTTGAGCCGGGCGGCCTTCGACCAAATTCGGGTATCCGCTGAGATTGTTTTCGTTGGCCACGGCAACCACCTGGTTGGGACGATAGGGCATCTGGATAAAATGGAGCAGACCGGTAGTATCTTCACGGGCCAGCGGGCCGATAACGGCCACCTCTTTGGGTGGAGCCAGCACAAACTCCAGCCCTCCCAACCAATGAGCAAACGTGCCCGGATATTGACTCATCGGTCCCAACAAGGAGGCCAGAGCCTTTATGGCCGGGGCTTCGTATTTGGTTTGACCCGTATAAGCCGATAACATTAATAATGTCCGCACGGCCATGCTGTTGCCGCAGGGAGTAGCGTTATCCTGCAAATTTTTGGGACGAGTCACCAATGGCTCGTGGTCGTCGGCGGTATCAAAGAAACCACCATTTTTTTCGTCCTGAAAATGATCAAGCACAACGTCCATCAAAGTGCGAGACGCTTGAAACCAGCGAGGATCAAAGGTGGTTTGGTACAGGGCCAGTAGCCCATCGGCATAGAAAGCATAATCTTCCAGGTAACCCATCAACTTGGCTTGACCCAGTTCTGCCTTCCAGGTACGGAACAGTCTTCCTTCTTTTTTCATCATCGATAACACAAATTCGGCATTGCGGATGGCAATGTCACGATAATCGACCCGATTGAGTACCCGCGCCGCTTCGGCAAAGGCAGCCACCATTAAGCCATTCCAGGCGGTGATGATCTTTTCATCCCGCCCCGGTTTGACTCGCTTTTCTCGCTCGGCGAATAACTTGGCTTTACTCCGCTGCAAAATATCGTTCAACTCATTCAGGTTTAAATTTAATTCTATCGCCACTTTATCAAGAGGCGTGGGAATATTGAGGATAGACTTACCCTCAAAATTTCCACCCGGCCGGACGTCATATACCCTGCAAAAAACCGTTCCTTCCTCATGACCTAAAACGGCCTTCACTTTATCTGGCGTCCAGAGAAAGAACTTACCTTCTTCACCTTCGCTGTCGGCATCCTGCGTTGAGTAAAAACCGCCGCCAGGGTGGGTCATTTCACGGGCTACGTAATCGAGCGTTTCCTCCACCACTCGGCGGTAGAATAGCTTTCCAGTGAGTTGATACGTGTGCAGGTAAAGCCGGGCCAACAACGCATTATCATACAACATCTTTTCGAAGTGCGGGGCCAGCCAGATATTATCCACCGAATAGCGATGGAAGCCCCCTCCGAGTTGATCGTACATCCCGCCCTGGGCCATTTTGTGGAGCGTTAATTCGACCATTTCCAACACATTGGCGCGCTGATTGCGAAAATAAGCGCGGAGCAGAAAATCATAGGTCATCGGTTGAGGGAACTTGGGCGCACTGCCAAAGCCACCGTGAGTCCAGTCGAAATTGCGACTTAACGTTTGTAAGGCCAGTTCGGGCACAACCGGGTCCAGAGAATCGCCGGGCTGGAGAGGTATGGCTCCTCCCATCCGCGCCAGCAACGCCATCCCATTTTTACGCACATCTTCTTTTTGGTAACGATAAATATGAGCGATAGTGGTTAACACTTGTTCAAAGCCGGGCATACCGTGACGTGGGGTAGGTGGGAAATAGGTTCCGCCATAAAATGGCGTCCCCTCAGGAGTTAGAAAAACGCTCATTGGCCAGCCCCCATGACCGCTGATCGCCACCACCGCATCCATGTAAATCGAGTCCAAATCGGGCCGTTCCTCTCGGTCAACCTTAATATTAACGAATAATTCATTCATCAGGCCGGCGGTTCGTTCATCCTCAAAACTTTCATGCTCCATGACATGGCACCAGTGACAGGCTGAATAACCAATACTCAGAAATATTGGTTTATCCTCGGCTTTGGCTTTACGAAGCGCCTCCTCCCCCCAGGGGTACCAATCGACCGGGTTATTAGCATGTTGCAGTAAATAAGGGCTACTTTCCTGGGCTAACCGATTGGGCACATCGACCTCCTTTTTTATAAAGATGATTATAGAAATTATAGAGGGAAGTATAGCAGTAAAGACAACAGTTGTAAATTGAGGGAAATATTTGGGTCTTTGTCTATTTCAGTGTACACTCCCGTGAGTAAAATTTCACAGCGTTCAACCCCCATCAAAACCCATATTATTTTAAGGTTGATAGCCTAAAATTGGAGAGGTATTATGGCTCGATTTGAGTACATGATTTGCTCATCCCAACTGATGCGCATCACTTTTGTCAATGGCCGCTGGCAAGGCGAGTTGTCGCCGGATACGCCCGGCGCTCTGGAGAGCTGCCCTGATTTGTGGGAATTCTTACAACGAGTAGGAAACAGCGGTTGGGAACTGGTTTCGGTGACATCTGACCCAATACAGGATGAGAATACTATTTTGGCAACACTTTACTTGAAACGGGAGAAGATTTGATTGATGGATCAATGGGTTATTCAGGCTCGTTTTTCGTTTTACGTCTTGCGTCTTACGTTGTTTTACCTTTCATTATTTGGCCTGTCGCTGGTGCTCTCAGCCTGTGAGACGGGTCAGGTCAATATCCCGGAACCACCACCCTCCACCCCAATTCAAGCAAGCTCGACTCTTATCCCATCTGATCCTCTTACTCAGACCCCTACCCAACTCTCTTCAACCTCACCCTCAAGTCTGACTGCAAAACCAATTGCTGAAACAACTGAGGAGGCATCTATCGAGACTCCCCTAATGGCAGCATTGCCGCCCCTGGAGTCCCTGACGATTAAACTGGTACCCTTAGCCAACGGATTTACGAAACCAACCTTTGTTACTCACGCCGGTGACGGCAGTAATCGCTTGTTTGTGGTCGAGCAGGCCGGCCGGATTCTAACTACCAAAAATGGGGCAGTCAATCCAACACCTTTCCTTGATATTGTCTCGATTGTTGGCTCGGATGCCAATGAGCAGGGTTTGCTCAGTGTGGCCTTTCACCCCAACTACCGCAGCAATGGTTACTTTTTTGTCGATTATACCAATAAACAGGGCGATACCGTCATCGCTCGCTACACCGTATCGGATAACCCTGAGGCAGCCAATCCCAATAGCGCCAAAATTTTGCTGACTATCGACCAACCCTATGACAATCATAACGGTGGGCAACTCGTATTTGGTCCTGATGGGTATCTCTACATCGGCATGGGCGATGGCGGTGCAGGCGGCGACCCCCATAACAATGGTCAAACTTTGAGTACGCTCCTAGGTAAAATCCTGCGGGTTGAGGTCGACAACGGCGATCCCTATGGCATACCCCGGGATAACCCCTTTATCAATACCGGCGGAGCGCAGCCCGAAATTTGGTCGTATGGCTGGCGCAACCCGTGGCGGTTCTCTTTTGACCGGACCAGCGGGGATATGTACATTGCCGACGTAGGCCAAAGTCAGTATGAGGAAGTCCATGTCGAGTTGGCCGATACGCCGGGTGGACAAAATTATGGTTGGCGACTGATGGAAGGTTTCCACTGTTTTGACCCTGCTGATTGCGACCCGGCCAGCCAAGGACTCATGCTACCCGTTGCCGAATATGATCACACCCAGGGCTGTTCAATCACTGGTGGCTATGTTTACCGGGGCCAACAGTATCCCGCGCTCACCGGCATCTATTTCTATGCCGATTACTGCTCCGGCAATATTTGGGGACTGCGCCGGGAAGCAGATGGCGACTGGTCTCAAGTTCAATTGCTGGCCAGTGGCCAGACAATCAGCTCCTTTGGCGAGGATGAAGCCGGTGAAATTTACTTAACCCAACATGGCAGTGGCGAAATCTTTCAGCTTGGCAATTGATTCGGGCTTAAGATACCGTTGACAGCGTGTCCGGCCGATGCTATACTTGAATTATATGGGCTTGTGGGATGGGAAAGCCGGGCCGTGTACAAATATAATTGCCGCAAATGTCCTATTCGCAATCGCTGTATTCAAGAGAGCGATAACTCTCCCAGCGCCAAGGAGATGATCGTCCGTGCTTTCACGGCTCGAACTGACACGCTGGCTACGTGGGGAGTGCTGCAAAAGAACTGCCTGCTGGTCAAAGCTGAAGAAGAACGGGAAAAAAGGGCCGCTCAAGAGTCGCTGTTGAGCCGCCGACTGCGCGAAAAACGGGAAGCCAGTAAACCTCAACTTAAACCGCTCCCTTCCAAATCCACTCAATCACTCGATCAAGCGAAATCCCCTCCGCCAACTTCGTCTTCAACCACTCCACGATCGACTGAAGCACTTCGCCCCGGTTCTATAGGTGAGACCGAGTCACGGTGGACCACCTCACCCCTGGAGCGATCCCCAACCCACTCTTTTGAGACCGGAACTGGAGACAATTCTGCTCCAGTCACTCCCCGCTCGCCCCAATCATCCATTTCTGCGGCAGCGAAACCATGCTGGCTTACAAACAGCAGTAATCATCACCCCATCAGGTTACCTCTCAATGGGGAGTTGGTGCTAGGTCGATTCGACCCCAGCGTGGGGGTTCCCCCCGACATCGACCTGTCTTTTGAAGACAAAGCCAATACGATTTCGCGCCGGCATGCCAAAATTGTTGGAGCTAGCGGACGTCACACTATTGAGGATTTGGGCAGCCTTCACGGCGTATTCATTAACAGCGAGCCGGTCAAGTCTGGCCCCTCGCGCCAACTGCGCCCCGGCGACCAAATTAGCCTGGGTAACTTGCGCTTTTATTATGACTTCATTCCATCAGACCAAATTAGCACGGGTCCACTACCCGGCCGCCGGCACGCTTTGCTCGTAACCGCGACCGGGCAAAAACTTTCGATTGCCCCCCCCCAGGAAATTACGATTGGCCGCTCGGACCGTTACGTTAACTTTGTCCCCGATATTGATCTCAGTCCCCTGGGCGAAGTAGCCGTGCGGGTATCGCGGCGGCATGCTATTATCACCTGGCGTAACTACGTACCCCACCTGGAAGATTTGGGTAGCGGCTTTGGCACGCGGCTCAATGGCGAGATGTTGCTCATTGGTCAGGCCGTTCCGCTCAAACCCGGCGATCATATCTGGCTGGGGGGCTGTGTTTTGGCTTATGAGGCCGAGAGTTAATCCAAGAGGAAGGCAGTTTATGACTCAAAATCCCTCCACTTCATCAGGACAAGCAACTTCAATAATTGTCTGGCCCAATGACGGGAAAGATATGGTTTTTATTTCAGGGGGCAACTTCATAATGGGTAGCGATGATGGCAACCCAAACCACCAACCAAAGCATCAAGTTTTTGTAGCCGACTTTTACCTCGATCGCTGGCCCATAACGAACGCCGAATACAAAAAATTTATTGATGCAACCGGTCACTCGATTCCCAACTACGAAGTCAGTTGGTGCGACACTCAGGCTTATAATTGGGATGCAGAAACCCGCATGTATCCCGCCGGCAAAGCCGATCACCCGGTTGTTTTGGTTACCTGGGAGGATGCCTTGGCTTATGCAACTTGGGCGGGCAAACGGCTGCCTACCGAGGCCGAATGGGAGCGCGCCGCCCGGGGTTTGGTGGGGCGACGATATCCCTGGGGTAATGAATTGGTTCCGGAGCGTTGTAACTCTAAAGAAACCGGCTTGAATGAAACCAGTCCGGTAGGGTATTTCTCCCCAGACGGTGATACTCCTGAGGGCCTGGTTGATATAGTAGGTAATGTTTGGGAGTGGACGAACAGCCTCTTTTATCCCTATCCTTACGACTCAAATGATGGCCGCGAAAGTCGCCATGCCGTAGGCTTCCGGGTGCTAAGAGGCGCTTCCTGGGTAAATGACGCCCACGTAGCCAACTGCCTGTCGCGGTTGGATGGTGATTTTCAATTTTACAACAATGTCGGCTTTCGCTGCGCTGTATCGTCGGAAGGCTGAAAGCTGCCTAAAAAAGGGGGTGCACCGGCATAGTGCGCCCCCTCGGTTATAGAAAATTTTTGCCGCAGGGGTGGCCCTATACCAGCCACCCTGTCAGGCTTCATTCAATGATGTAAAAGTTATCAAACCGCACGGTAACATCCGTGTCATCATCGTCCTTATCCAGGCGCACATAGACCCCGGTTCCGCCCCCACCCATATCGTCGTCATCGGCTTTATCATAAGTGTATAATTTATATCCGTTGATATAGACGTAAACATACTTACCATCGCGTGTGAGTTGCAGGGTGTTCTTGTCATCCACAATGTAGGAACTGGTACCATCTTTTTTGATAGAAGATGACCCATCCTTGACGCGGATGAACTCCCATTTGTCCTTATTCGGTCTAACCTCAAGGAGGTAGTACTCATCGCCTCCCTCGCCGTTGATGTAAAGCCCCACCCTAACATCCTCGTTGCCACTTTTTCGATATGCCGTTACCTTAAATGTTCCCTCTTCGTAGTCATCTTCAGGCGCGGCGCTAAAACAATCTGTGTCATCGCTGTCATCATACTCGGCTTCAATTTGGTATTCGCCGTCGGTGATACTTCGATCACAATTACCACTATCAGAGGTTGTCCAATTATTATTCCCAGTAGTATTCGAGAAATCGGCATAAAATGCCGCAGTTGGTGTGGGTGTGGGCGTAGGCGTAGGATCTCGCCGGATAACCGGAAGAAAATAGAGATACTCGTCGCCAACAACGCTCACACTGGCACTGAACACATTACTGCTCTGCTGATTCTCGTAGGGGCTAACATAAGCTTGATAGGTGATGGTGCCAGTCCAACAGGAAGTGGTACGGCCCGACACCTTTATCTCAATAGGGGTACCCACCGCAATCGGGCTGTATAGCAAGTAAGTGGGCGAAGCGGCATTATCACTAATATAGCCTACTGAACCAAAATTAGTCGTCACGCTAGACAGACATGTGGGCAGCGTCGATGAAAAAAGGATATACTGAGCCGTACTAGAACCAAGATTAGTGATAGTGGTGGTAAATGTAACCAGGTCCCCGGCAGATACAGAAGTCGCACTGGCGCTGACCTTAACTTGCAGGGTAAAAGACCCGGCAGCCTGAATCTCTTCCAGAGATATTCCGTAGGCCTCCAATGTTTCCAGGCTAAATGTGTTTACAGGAGGATCAGGGCTGACTAATGGCTCCTGGGCCACGACCATTTGAGGCCGGACGCCTGTTCCAACGAGCAGAGACAAGCCAACCAAGACTACTGCCGTCATGAACATAATCAAGAACAATTGAAGATGAATTTTAAGTGGATGGATTTGATGCATTTTCATTGACCTTCTATATTACTATAATAACCTAGCTTCTATCATAGAACTGTTGTTTGATAATGGCAAAATTTAAATATTTGGGCTTCCATCAAAATTCTATCAACTAGTCTACGCTTAACCAACAAAAATCCTTCATTTTCTGAACCGGCCAAAAAAGAAGCCACCCGTCTCTCTATCCCAACCCAACTATTTTCGGTTATGCCTGATTTTGTGCTATAATTGTTTGCGTGATGTGGTCGTCAACCTGCTGAAAAGGGTAAAAAAATGCGCGCTTTATTGACAGCTTTAGCCAAATTTGTGATTCTGACGGCGTTCTTTGGACCGGTTTTCGCACTTCTAATAATAGCCGCTGCACACGGCGGCTTTCTCTTGATTATTCCCATCGTTTTGTTGTTAGCCCTGTTAGTCCTCGGCGGCGCGGCCTACCTCTCTGTAAAAGGAATGAGCAAGTTATCGAAATCCCTCGAAGGGTCGGCGCTACCGCGCTCCGTAGCCCGCTCTGTAGCCCAGTCCCGCCATTACGGACGACTCATCATGCGAGTAGCTCAACAGTACCCGCCCGGTCCTATGCGCGACCGCCTCAATCTGACTCTCCGGCCGGTCGATCAATGGCTGGAGAATCTGGTTAGGCTGGAACAGGGTCTGACCAAATTGTACAGCCAATGCAATTTGGATCGTGAACTGCGCCAGACCAATTTTGAAATTGAGGAACTACGGCGGCAGTCCCTTTCCGCCCTGGGCCAAGAGGCCAAATCCTTACGCGATTTGCTAGACAGCAAAAAGCAACATTTGGCTGCTCTGAAAGAGCTGCAAGCCTTCCGCTTCCAGGCCGAATTAAAAATTCGCAAAATCGCCAGCGACCTGGCCCGCACTCATGCTGAAATGCTGCTCGTCGTGGCCAAGGGCGATTTCAATGATAATCGTTTCCGGCGACTGGATGAGAATTTGCAAGAGCACATGGCCAGCTTACGCGATATGCTGGCGGCCATGGACGAGCTTGGCTATAGCAACGCAGCCAGCTAACGAATCGCATCCAAAATTCTTTCGGCCACCTCCATTTTACTCATCAAAGGCAGTGACTCGACTGCTCCAGCCGCAGCCAGTAAGGTTACCCGGTTGGTGTCGACGGCAAAACCGGCATCACTGGCGCTGACATCGTTGGCTACGATCAAATCCAGCCTTTTTCGTTCTAATTTACTCCTGGCGTTGATCAGCAAATCTTCTGTTTCGGCGGCAAAGCCAATCGTGAGGCGTGGACCAGAGCCGGAGGCTTTCTGGGCCGCCACTTCGGCCAGAATATCGGGGTTGCGCACCAATTCCAGAGTCAACCCCTGGGTATCGCTCTTTTTCTTGATTTTTTGTCCGGCTGTTGTGGACGGCCTAAAATCGGCTACAGCCGCGGCCATCACCAGTAAATCGGCCTGGCGGGTTGACTGCAAAACCGCCGCCAGCATCTGCTCCGCCGAATCGACCCGTACGACCTCCATTCCAAACGGATCAGGCAAGCCCGCCGTCGTAATAAGAGTTACGGCTGCCCCGCGATCACGGGCCGCGGTAGCTACCGCGTAGCCCATTTTGCCGCTAGAATGGTTGCTGACAAAACGCACCGGGTCAATCGCTTCCCGTGTCCCTCCGGCGGTGACGACCACCTGCCAGCCGGCCAAATCGCCTTTCCGCCCCAACACCGCTCGCGCGGCGCTGACGACCTCATCCGGTTCAACCATCCGTCCCGGCCCCAGCGCACCCGAAGCCAAACGTCCCTCGGCCGGGCCGACGATGGTTGCACCCCAGGCGCGTAACTTTTCGACGTTAGCCTGGGTGGCCGGATGCCGCCACATGTCGGTTTCCATAGCCGGGGCCAGCAGCAGCGGGGCCGGCGTAGCCATGCCGATGGCCGCCAACAAGTCGCTGGCCAGGCCGTTGGCCAGCTTAGCCAGCGTGTGCGCTGTGGCCGGAGCGATCAACAGCAAATCGGCGGCATCGGCCAGGGCAATGTGAGGAATGTTTTCATTAGGGGGGATGTCGAACATATCGGTGTAAACCGGCCGATGGGTTAACGCCTGAAAGGTCAGCGGGGTAATAAATTTTTGGGCCGCCTCGGTCATCACCACATTCACCAAGGCCCCACCCTGCACTAATTGACTACACACCGTCGCCGCCTTGTAAGCCGCAATTCCACCGGTAACGCCGAGGATGATCTGTTTGTTTTGTAACACTTTTACTGTCGGCATCTAGATTCTTCCTGATCCAAAACGTAAAACGTAAAAACTTGCAACTGATACTCGGCTGCCTGCCCCTACTCCCTACTTCATACTTCCTAACTACTGGTTCATCTCCCACACCAGCCGCAGCCCCTCCAGCGTTAGCCAAGGATTGATAATCTCAATCACCCTGGTTTCACGGGCGATGGTTTCGGCCAGGCCGCCGGTGCCGATAACGCGCATGTTCTCGCCTAACTCGGCCCGGAAACGGGCCACCATCCCCTCCACCAGGCCCACGTAGCCAAAAATCAATCCACTCTGCATAGCATGCACCGTATTTGTACCGATAGCTTTGGGCGGGCGAACCAGATCGACCCGAGGTAATTTGGAGGTACGGCTGAAGAGTGCGTCGGCGGCAATCCGGATGCCGGGTGCAATCGCGCCGCCCAAATACTCCCCCTTGGCCGAAACGGCATCAAAGGTGGTGGCGGTGCCAAAATCAACAATACAAGCCGGGCCGCCATAGAGCTTATAGGCGGCGGCAGCATCAACAATCCGGTCGGCGCCTACATCGCGGGGACTGTCGTACCGAATTTGCACCCCCGTCTTGACTCCCGCCCCAACTACCAGCGGCGTCTGCTTGATAAAATGTTGTACAATCTCCTCAAATACCTGGGTCAGCGGTAGAACCACGCTGGCAATAGCTACCCCTTTGATCTGGTCAAACTCTACTCCGTCGTGACGCATCAAGCCCAACATAATAATGCCGTACTCATCCGGCATCCGGTCATGGTCTGTTTTCATGCGCCAATGATGTTGCAGCGCCTGCTGATCGTTATAAACGCCGAAGGTAATATTGGTATTGCCGATGTCTATGGTGAGTAACATAAAAATCCCTATCTTGAAGTAGGGCCTATTATACCACAGACATAACTTTCCGCGCACAATACGGGCAAATATGACAATATGTTCTATTATCAATATAATTCGGATTGATTTAAAGCGCATCAGACTGGAAGACGAATCCCGATGCATCTGTAGATGGACCGGTTAGATAGACCTTATCCATCCAGAGATAGGCTACCCGATAGCCAAAAGATTACCCGCAAAGAGAAAGAAAACAGATGTAGTTGCACCATTTTCATTAATGTGATAATGTCAAGTTAGCAGAGGGGTTTATTATGACCGAAAAAAGTCCCGACTTAACGGAGTGGCAACAGCTATATGACACCTGGAGCCGCTTTAAAGAGATCGCTCCCTGGGAGTGGATGAACGAAACTAATATTTTTGGCGTGCAAGACCCGGAGACGGGTCAACTGGGCTTTGTCAGCGTGATGGGCACGCTAGGTGAGCATTATGCGGTGGCCTTGTATTTAGGCCAGGCAGGGTTACATGGTTTCTGGACTATGCAACAGGCCGGCCCCACAATGTCGCCAGAACTACTCCTCGAAGTTCCCCAGCTCCAGGCCTCTTTTGAAGACCGGGAGATACTCCAGAAGCGCGACCGGGACCTCATCAAACAATTGGGGTTGAAATTCCGGGGACAGCAGGCCTGGCCCCTGTTTCGCAGCTATCGCCCCGGCTTCGTGCCGTGGTTTTTGGAGGCCGGTGAAGCTCGTTTTTTAACCCATGTCCTGGAGCAGGCCCTGGACGTGACGCAACGTTTCCGCGATAACTGGACTATCTTGCCGGCGAGCCAGCAGCAATACCTGGTACGGGTAGCGCGGAAAAACAAGGACAATCTTATCTGGGAAGATAAAATCATGCCGGTGCCCCCACCAGAGCCGACCTCGATCCAATTGCAGATGGACCTGCAGGCTTTAGCCGCGCTTAAAAATCGCCCTCGCGGCGGCTTTATCCTGGAGATGGACCTGTTTATGCTCCCGTCGGGGATACGAGACGCCGGCGACCGGCCCTACTATCCCTACATCTTGCTAATCATAGATAAACAGAGCGGTATGATCCTCGGCAACGATATGCTCCAGCCGCTCCCCTCGCTCATCGAGATGTACGGCCAGGTTCCTCTCCACGTGGTCCACCAACTGGCCCGGCTCGGCAGCCGGCCCAAAGAGATCCGCGTCCGTTCAACGCTGTTACGGCAGTTATTGACCGCCCTGGCGGAGGAATTAGATTTTAAGCTCAAATCTACCGACCGGCTGCCCATGCTCGACTCGGCCCGCGACGAACTATTTCGGTTTTTAATGAGATGAGGCCCTTTTGCGTCTCAACATTGCCAGCCGCAGCCACCGCAGCCCCTTTTCCATTTTTCCGGCCAGCCATTCCGGTTCGGGGTGGGGCAGGATGAACCAGGGTTCCAGGCCCAAGCTGGTTAGAACGGCATTAGCTGCGGCGATGCCGGTGACGGTCGCTCGCTCCAGGTATAGGGCCGGGGTGGGATGATAAACCCAATCACCACAAGCAAACAGGCCGGGCCAGGGCGTTTCGATGCCCAGGTGCTCCCCCGGTTCGCCAACGCCAAAGAGGGTGTGAACAGCCTCATTATGTTGCAGGATAGAATGGAGCAAGTGTCCCCGCAATTCCGGGAAGGCACGGTACGTGTCTACAATGACCTGGGCCAGCAGCGAAGCGTCGGATTGAGCCAGCAACTCCGGCGGGTCGTAGATATGCATTTCGATCGCGCTGCCGCCTGTTTCCCGGCTCCAATCCATATAGGCTGGCTGCAGCCGGTGTAGCCAGAAGAAGTTGTCCATCACAAAATCACCGGTAAAAATCCCGGCTTCGGCGATGGGCTTGGGCTTGACCTTAAACCAGAGGCGAATGATGGCCGTCGGCACGCCGATAGGAAACCACAGGCCCGCTGCCGTTTCCGCCGTGGCCGGACTCTCCTGTAATAATTTCTTGGCTGCCGGAGCGTCTATCGCCAGAATCACCCGACCAGCTTCAACCGTACAGGTTTGGCCGTCGGCTTCATAAGTTACTTGCCAGACTGGCTCTTCTGTTTGGAGTGCAGACTTAAGTCTGCACTCCCGCTTCGCGTTCCCTGCTCCCCCGCTCCTCTGCTCCCCCGCTTCGCGTTCCCTGCCCCCCTGCTCCCCTGCTCCCCTGCTCCCCTGCTCCCCTGCTCTCTTCTCCAACCGCACCACTCGCGCCCCTAACTGGATGTCCGCCCCCAAGCCGCGGGCTGCCTCTGCCAGTGGTTCAGAAACACACGCCCCGCCAGGGCCGGGCAGATAGGAGAAATCCCAGGCATCGCGGCGGAGGAGGGTATAAAAGCGAAGAAAAACAATAAAACCAGAGGCCGGGACCTCCTCCGGGTGGGCGGCCAGAGCATTGCGAGCCAGCCCGGTAAAGAAGCTGCGCAGCGTCGGCGACCAACCGGCGGTAAAATCGGCCAGGGACATACCCCGCAACGATTTGTGCTCGCCGGTTGGGTCAATTGACATGGCCGAAACGAGGCTGCCAAGGACCCGGAACATCGAGGCCACGTCACGCAGGGTCAGGATGTTGAGAAAACTGGGGCGAATGAACAGGCGCAGGTAGTGGAACGGAGCAGGCGCCTCGCTGTAACGGATGGCGCTGCCCACCCGCGCCTTACGCACAGTTTTGCCCCGGCCAAAAATCCAGGTTTCCTCACGAGCCGGCACCAAGACCGGGCGGATGTCGCGCCGGGCCAAAGTCGCTTGAAAATTACGGTAAGGTGACCAGATGCCGTGAACGCCATGCTCGCCGGGGAAACGCCAGGTTTGGCCCTGGTGGTCAAACTCTACGGTGAGACTATCTTTAAGACGACCGCCGATCCAGTGAGGGTCGGCCTCCAGCACCAACGGCTGCAAGCCTCGCTCGGCCAAGTGCAGAGCAGCCATTAATCCGGCAATACCGCCGCCGATGATGAGTGGTGAGGAAAGGGGAAGAGATTGAGTCATAGTCAAAAGTATCGCTCTAAATTCCTTTTTAGTTATCCGGGGGCAAAAGTATAGATTTTAGCCTGGCGCGAAGGCGCAAAATTTAAAAATTCCCATAACAGCGTCAGCGGGCGGGCCTGGAGCAGGGACGGCTCGGCATAGCACTGCTGAAAACAGCTCACACAACTTTCCGGAGGTGAGCCAAAGGCGTTGACCGCCAGATGGATGGCCTCCGACCAGGAACGAACCCGGGTCAAATTGCATGGGCGTCCGCCGTGCGGGGTCTGGCTGCGCTCGATGGGACGGCAAGGATAAATGAGGTCACCATTGGGAAGCACACGAGGGACGAGGGTTGGGTAACACCGATAAGGTTGGAATTCGCGGGTCAATTTCAGGTAAGCCAGACTGCCCAAGATTTTTCGGCCCTGCTTTTTGGAGGCGATAACCCGGTCGACAAAGGCGCGATAGTTGTCGGCGACCAGCAATTCGTAACGAGGCCAGTTGTTGAAGGATTGAGGCGAAAAAGCAAAGGCCAGGTTATGCTCAACACAAAAATCCAGCACTGCCCCGGCATCGTCCAAAGTTTCGGGTGTAACCACACAATTGACAATCAGTTCAAAGCTATGGTCAACCCGCCGCCGGGCCATCTCGACGACCGTGTCGACGATTGTCTGGGCCGCCCGGCTGTCCAGGCCAATGATTTGCCCCCAGCGAGTCATGTCCAACGAGTCGAGACTAATAACCAGCCGGTCGAGATAGGGCAACACGTCGAGATGCCGGGAGAGTAGTAACCCATTAGTCAGCAGGGTCAAATGCCGAAAACGATGCTCTGTTTTGGCCTGGGCTACCAGGGCGTCGAGCTGAGGGTAAAGGAGCGGTTCGCCCCCGGTCAGAATCAGGTCCGCCGTAGCCTGGCGCAGAATGGCCAGCACCTGCCCGGCCTCGGCCAGCGACAGCATCCCTAGCTCGGCCAAGGCGTCATCGGGCCGCCGCGCTCCATAATCCTCGCAGTAGGCGCAGTTGAGGTTGCAGCGGCCGGTCAAATGGAATACGGCCACCAGGGGGCGCAAAACTCGCCGGCCGGCCGCCAGGTCGATCAAATTGAGCAAATAATTGGGCATCACTCGCCAGATTCCACCTAAGCTAAGAGGGATTTTAGCATAGGTTGGAGGGGCGGGCGAGTCCTTATTTTAGAATTACCGGCAAGTAAGCCCGCGCCCCGCCGACAAGCAGATTAACCGACATGGAATGAGCCGTTCCGCCGCCTGTAGCCCCAATCGGGATATTGTACCACTGGCCGGGCAAAGCTGAACCTGGCGTGAGGTCGGTTATGGTCAAAATGATCTGATCAGGAGGGGTGAGGGTCCAAGAAACTGGATTGAGGCCCAAACCACCCGGATCCGGATTGGTGATATTCAAGGTGACAGAGTTGGTAAAGACATTGGTCTTTTTCACCTTAAGGGTAAATGTGGCCGTGCCGCCCGGGTCAATGGCCTGGGTAGATGACCTGACGCTCAGGCTAAATCCCTCCTCCGCCGCCGACACGCCGGTGCGTTTGTAGCTGCCCCGTCCTGTGCCCCACAAAATCCGGGCATTGGCGGTGTTGGGCAAATCGTAGGCCACCACCCCGCTGGAGACCGTGCCAATGACCAGTTCCAAGTCGGCATCCGTGTCAATATTGTCAAGTGTCGGCGCGCCGAGGCCGCCGTTCCAGTCGTCGCCACGCGGGTCAGGCAAGTTTACCGCGGTTATTAAGGGGTTGCCCAAGTAGTCCAGGATGTGCAACTGTCCGATCCGGCTGCCGCCGTTTTGCGGCCAGGAGGTGAAGATGACTTCGGCGTGACCATCATTGTCCAAGTCGGCTATCACCGGCTCGCCGGCAAAGCGGATACCGCTGCCCGGTACTTTGTAAGGCCAATTCCCATGCGGGGTCTTATCGAGCCAGTAAGCATGCAAGCGGCCATCGTAGGAGGGGTAGAGGATTTCCTTAAAACCGTCGCCATCCAGGTCGGCGATCACGGCATTATTAACACTATTTTGAATAACGTCGTAATCCTCGGAAAGGGGGCCGCTGCCGGGATTGGGGTAAGGCGCAGGGATAACCGTCCAATCGAAGCCGCTGCCGCTCCAACGAGTCCGGTCAAGCTTAAAAATCCAGGGCAGATGGTACATATCGCCCTCAGGGTCGCCGATGCCGCAATTGTACACATCGCCCACGACGACGATTTCCCACGTGCCGTTTTGGTCCACATCGGAGATGGCCGGGCCGCTGTTGGCAAAGTTGGGCCGGTGTTCTGTGCCGCAGTTGGCATAACCCCGCAAATCTACGGCATGGTCCACGTGGACGCCCACCTGGCTCCACACCTTGCCCGCGCCGTAGATAGCGTTAGCCGGGAGTTGGTTGCCGTTCCGATCCAGCGCGGTAATGTAGTGGGTATCGGTAGGGCCGATGATTTCCTTAAAACCATCGTTATTTAAATCGGCCACGGTGACATTCTCATTGTACATACCCCAACCGTAGCCCGCTTCGCCATCGCGTCGAGCGGGCCAGCCTGACCGCACCAGGCCGTTGGCTTCAAAAACATTGAGCTGCTTGGTCGATCCACCACTGGCCCGGCCCACGATAATCTCCATCTGGCCATCGAACTCCAAATCTTCGACGGCCAGGGTGCGGATTTCGCCGCTGCCAAAGGAATTGCGAGTCCACTCCACCCCGCCGGTGTGGTTATAAACCGTCACCCGGTCGCCGCCCCGCCCGACGATGATTTCCAGGTCGCCGTCATCGGTTAAGTCGGCCACGGCAATGCCGGGCCAAACCCGGCTGCTATTTGAGCCGCGCCATTGCAGAGTGCCGTTCACCCCATCCAAGGCCACCACATCATACGAACCCCAAATCACTTCGGCCTG
Source organism: uncultured Caldilineaceae bacterium (assembly GCA_964622215.1). GTDB lineage: Bacteria > Chloroflexota > Anaerolineae > 4572-78 > J111 > DSQQ01. The sequence continues at coordinate 20,807 of CAZUNT010000008.1, read as the reverse complement.
GGGGTCGGCGTCGAGGTTAGCTACGGCCGGCGAAGCATACCAGCCGGTCTGGCACCAGGAGGTGAAGCAGCCTCCATAAGCCCATTTGAACTGGGGCGCAGACACGGCGCTGGCGGGCGCGGCATACATCGGTTCAGGGCGTCCACCCAACATAAGCAGGGTCAATGCCAACACACAAGCTGATAAAAACAGGCGTCGATAGGCTGGCATGTTCTCTAAAGCCAAACTGTAACAAGAATTCATAGTAGCCTCCTTACATCTGTAGCAATCAAAAGGATACGGAGCAATAAAAAAGCCCAGCCTCCCCGACGAGTCGAGGGAAACCGGGCCTGACTATTGCTTCTGATATAATACCACGACCTATGTGCTCTAACCAAGAGCCAAAGATAGGCCAAAGGTCCTAAACCGATTTACGATTTTGGATTTACGATTTACGAATAGGCTGATAATCTGGGTCTTGCGGCAAATCGTAAATAGGAGCGATATTTTTTGGTCGTTCCTAGATAATTTAGCCAGCGTTGGAGATTATCATATTATCAATCAATCGGACGCCATCAACAAAAACGGCCAGGGAGAGCAGGGCGCGATCTTCGATCTCAGCCAACTCGGCCAGGGTATCGGGGTGGGCCACGCTGACGTAATCCGGGCGGGCCAGGGGAGTGGCCTCGATGATGGACCGCATGGCGGCGCGGAGGGATTCGGCTCGGCGCTCGCCACGCTCAAAAGCAGTTTTGGCCGCCAGCAGGGCCTGGTAGAGACAGGTGGCAGACTGCCGCGCGGCGGGGGACAGCCGGGTATTACGCGAACTCATGGCCAATCCATCGGCTTCACGTTTGATGGGGCAAACCACAAGGTCCAGCTTAAAATTCAAATCCTCGACCACCCGCTTGATAACCGCGACTTGTTGAGCATCTTTCTGCCCAAAGTAGGCGCGCTGGGGTTGAAAGACGTTGAAGAGTTTCGCTACCACTGTAGCCACACCGCGAAAGTGGCCGGGCCGCGCCGCGCCTTCCAAAGGGAGCGTGATTTTCTCAACTTCGACATAGGTTTGATAATTGGCAGGGTAAACAATTTCAGGGGTCGGCGTCCAGACCAGGTCCACCCCTTCTTGCCTGAGCAGGGCCAGGTCGTGCTCAGGGTCGCGGGGATAGGCAGCCAGGTCGCCCGGATTGTTGAACTGGATGGGGTTGACAAAAATGCTGACACCCACCCGGTCATTCTCCTGGCGAGCGCGGCGGACCAGGCTCAGGTGGCCTTCGTGCAAATAGCCCATCGTGGGCACAAGTCCCCAGGCAGCCAGGGGCTCGGCCCAGCGATGGGTGCGGACGTCAGTGATATTGGAAAAGACTTTCATAGTTGCTCCGTGATACGTTAGAACGTTTGAACGTTTGAACGTTAGAACGTTAGAACGTTAGAACGTTTGAACGTTAGAACGTTTGAACGTTAGAACGTTTGAACGTTAGAACGTTTGAACGTT
>CAZUNT010000008.1:0-19230 GCA_964622215.1 uncultured Caldilineaceae bacterium | reverse complement strand
AAATGATATATTCGACCCTGTCTTCCCGTACTCGCCGTGTATTGGGTTGGGATTTGAGATAGGTCATAAAACGATAGATCTGCCTTGAGGCTTTGTCAGCCAAGTCGTAAGCCTCATCAAACTGGACTTGTGAAATATATTTGCGGTCAAGAGCAATATAAAGTTGAGAACGAACCTCACCCGCAGATCCCCTGGCTCGACCTAATAGTTCGATGAACTGAGCCTGGGTATGACTCTCGAATCCCTCAGCGATATTGCTCATGACTGAAACCGCAGCTCTTTGGATTTGATCTTTCAAGCCAAAGTCTTTGACGAACTTTCCATCGGAGGTCAAGTCATAAACGGCGTTGGTCAGTTTTCGGGCTGTTTGCCAGGCTTCAAGGTCCTCAAAACGGGTGATCGTACTCATAGGTGATTCTCTCTAAATACCAACGTTTTAACGTTTGAACGTTCAAACGTTGAACGTTCTTTTTCCTTAACCAACCGCAGTAAAAATTCATTAACCGGCGTTGGGATACCTAACCGCTGTCCAAAGCGCACCACTGCGCCAGAGATAGCTTCAATTTCAGTGGGCGCGGCCCGGCTGACATCCTGAAGCATAGAGGAGCGATTGCCGGCCGTCGCTTTAGACACTTCCACCGTGCGGCGGGCGGCGTCATCGTAGGGCAGGCGAATACCCTGGGCCGCAGCCACCTGGGCCACTTCACTGGCGGCGGCAGTCATCACTTGCTGCCACTTTTCATTTTCCACCAGAGCGCCGTTAGGAACCTCCAGCAAGGCAGTCAGGGGGTTGATACCTGCATTGATGGCTAATTTGCCCCAGACCAGGCTATCGGCATTGTCCACCACAGTGGTTTCCAACCCGGCGGCATTGAGCAGAGCAGCTAATTTCTCTAATCGTTTGGCCTGGCCGGGTATTTTGGCCAGGTGAGTTGGCCCTTGACCGGCATAATACAATTGGCCGGGGCCGAGCATCGTGGCCCCCTGGGCGGTGATACCCAGGCCGGCCCGTCGTGGGCCGACTGCCTCGGCCAGTTTTTCCAGGTTGCCCAGGCCGTTTTGCAGGGTGACAGCCAATCCGTCAGGCTTCAAAACCAAAGCGGCTTGCCGGGCGGCCCGCTCGGTCTGATAACTTTTGACCAGGATCAGGGCCAAGTCAGCCGGCGGAACCTCGGCCAAATTGTTGGTGATAGCTAAGGTGTGCCGAGTCTGGCGACCGTCGGGATAAGTAATGGTCAGGCCATCCCGGCGAACGGCTTCAAGCTGTTCGGCCCAGTTGCCGATAAGGGTAACGTTGCTGGTTAGGCGGTCTCCAGGGTCGCCGCTGCTGAGGCGGCTGCCAAAGAGACAGCCCATCGCTCCAACGCCAAAAACAGCAATAGTTAAGGTTGGCGACGCCCTTGAAACCTGGGTAGATTTCCTGGTCACGATTGGCCTCCATACAGGAAAAGTTCCAATTCTTGTTCGTCAATGGTGAAGCTATGATTGGCCGTAGGAAACTCGCCGGCTTCGACCTCCTGGCGATAGGTCTGCAATGCTGCCAATATCACCGGGCGCAGGTCGGCATACTTCTTGACAAATTTGGGGGTAAAACGATCAAACAGCCCCAATATATCGTGGAACACCAGCACTTGACCATCACAATTGGGGCCGGCTCCAATGCCGATGGTGGGGATAGTCAATTTTTGGGTGACGGTCTTGGCTACGGCGGCGGGTACGGCTTCCAATACCAGGGAGAAGCAGCCCACTTCCTCCAGGGCTAGAGCATCTTCTAACAGGTGTTGGGCAGCAGCGGCAGTTTTGCCCTGGACTTTGTAGCCTCCCAGCTTGGTTACCGTCTGCGGGGTCAGTCCCAGGTGGCCCATCACCGGAATACCGGCCTTGACAATAGCCTGGACCGTCTCGGCAACTTCGCGGCCACCTTCCAGCTTGACCGCATCCATCCCTGCCTCTTTGATAAAACGCCCGGCGTTGCGAACAGCCTCGTTACGCTCAATCTGGTAGGACATAAAAGGCATATCGCCGATCAAAAAAGCTCGTTTAGCGCCTCGCGCCACCGCTTTGCAGTGATGGAGCATCTCGTCAACGGTCACAGAGACGGTGTTAGGATGGCCCAGCACGGTCATAGCCAAAGAGTCGCCCACCAAAATGAGGTCAATTCCGGCTTCATCCACTAAGATAGCTCCTGGATAGTCATAGGCCGTCAACATGGTAATTGGCTGGCCTTCGGTCTTTTTACGTTGTAAATCTAAAATTGAAGTTTTTTGGGGTGCTGCCACTTTTTACGTCTCCTTTGATTCTTTTGGATAAAAAAGCCCCGCGACGGAAGTCGCGAGGCTCATTGATCCAAAGGGGATGCAGGCAGAGGTATCAGAGCATCCGGGATGTTTGAGCGTCGTCTCGGCCACAAAGGGTCCAAGCGACTTCACGCCATTAGAAAGGCTATTGACTTAATAAATGCTCACGTTCACTGCCGGCGCTTTGCCAGTCAATGACGGCTACCAGGTGATATTATAGCACGGCCGGCAAAATCTGCCAGATAATACGTCCGGGCCGCAATCATCTCCTTCCAAGCTGGGTACTGTTTAATCAACGAGGCACGTTCGCCCAGTTCAAAACCGGTCCATACAAAGCCGGGGGCCATCGTTGTCCCCATGAGGGCAAAGCCATACTGCCCCCCCGCAACCAAGCACGACCCCTGCCATATCCCTTTGGGTACGATCTTTTGCGGCTGCATACCCTTGAGCAGATCATTCCCCAGGGTACAAACTTCTCCCGACCCATCAGGATGCAATAGCAGCAGTTCAACCGGATCGCCCAGGTAGAAATGGTAGATTTCGTCGGCATCCAGGCGATGCATCGCCGAAAAATCGGCCGGGGTTAGCAAAAAGTAGATGGCTGTCCCCAAAGTTCGATTCCCCTGATACCGGGGCGGCAGGGCAGCCTGGGAGATTACCTCCGCGGATTTATAGGTTTGCCGGAAGTAACCACCCTCCTGAGGCAGGGGTTCTAGTTTGAGTAAATTGATGACGTCTTGAACGTTAAGCATGTCTGGCTCGCCATAAACAGTAAAATGGTAACTACTTCTACAATGTCATATTACACCAATGTTCTACCCCATCCAACCCTGATGGGTCTGGGTAGGCCGCCCCGCGCCGAAATCTTTGGGATGAACCCACCACCGGCTGCTGCCGGCGACCGGCCCGCGCCAGTCCTCCACATCGTGCCAGCCACCGGCGCTGTCTTGCCATTGGACCACTGCCCAGGCCCAGCATCAAAACCAGCCCGGCCAGCGGAGCCCCCGCCTGGGCTGCGCTCACCGCGCTACTTCTTAACAATCAACGGTAAGTACAAATCCTGGGCGACTTCAAACGCGCCAATGTCGCACACCCCTCCCTGGGGCCGGGGCATACCGCGCTGGTCGGTACTGGGGCAGGCGGCGTTACTGCCTTTATCAATGGCCGGGCTGCCGGGTAATAAGGCGAAGGTGGGGGTGTCGCCGCCGTAATTGCCCAGGGGGGCCAGCAGCGGGTCCAGGCCGGTGATGTTGCCGTCCTCGCCGTTGGTTATACCGCAGGCGTTGGTGCCATCCTCAATCAGGTTATGGTCGTTAGGGGTGATAGAGGTGCCACTGTAACAATCGCGGCCGGAGGAACTGTTGGCGATAATGGTATTGGACATGCTCATCAACAAGCCATCGCTCCAGTCATGGGCGATGCCGGCTCCTACGAGGCTGGCCGAGTTGCCGGAGAAAGTGCTGTTGGTCACAACCAGCGTACCCCAGTCGCGGATGCCGCCCCCAGCATAGGCCGAGTTGCCGGAGAAGGTGCTGTTTTGCACCGTCAACGTGCCGTAGTTGTTCGAGATGCCGCCGCCTAAGCTGCTGCCAAGGGCTACGTTGGCGGAGAAGGTGCTGTTTTGCACCGTCACCGTGCCATATTCGTTAAAGATGCCGCCGCCGCCGTTGCCGGCGGAGTTGCCGGAGAGGGTACTATTCCGCACCGTCACTGTGCCTTTGTTGTTAAAGATACCGCCGCCGAAATAGCCGGCCGAGTTGCCGGAGAGGGTGCTGTTCTGCACCGTCAGCGTGCCCTGGTTGTTCAAGATGCCGCCGCCGGCTCCAGAGGGGGGAGTTGTGCCGCTGACGATGTTGAGGTAGGTCAGGGTGGCGACGCCACTGCTTTGGATTTCAAACACCCGCTGGACATTATTGCCGCTGACAAAGTGACCGTTGCCTTCAAGGGTGATGTTACTGGTTATGGGGGGCAGGGCGGCGGAGAGGGTCACGTCAACGTTCAGGGTGATGGTGTCGGCTCCGCTGCCGGCGGGGCAGCCGCCCGTCGCCGTGTCGGTGTTAGCCGCGGTGATGGCGTCGGCCAGGGTGCAGGTTGTTCCATCTACGGTCAGGTTCGCGGCCCGGGCCGGGGCCGAGACGAAGAGCAGGGGGATCAAAAAGAGCCAGGCCAGCAGCATGACCGCCAGGGGGCGGCCCAGCCGGTGGAGCGGCTTCAACCACCTCCCTCGAGATGGTGGCCGGGAGGTTTGGGGCGAGCCGGAGGGTCGAACTAAATCGGTGAGTGTAAGAAATGGGTGTGACATAAGAGAGTTCCTTTAAGCTAAAAAATAATGATAAGAAACCTAACCTCAACATTTGGCCGGCGGGTCACTTTTGTTATCAGTGAGGGGTCATAGGTTTGTCAATGCTCCTAAGGGCCTTGATTTAGAGGCTCGCCTGGCATCGCCGTTCGATTTTAGCGGGCGGGGAAAGGGTGGGTAGACATAGTTCCAATAACCGGTTATATACTGAAACAAGAGAGAAAGACGCTGAATTTGTCCCTTTTACTATACCAGAGAATCGCCGTTGAAAGTAGTGAAATTGGTCACAAAAAGAGGAGTACCAAAGGACTTAATACTGTGCCCAAAAGTCAAGGGGGCGAGGAGGAGGGGTCTATCCCAATTTTTTGGTAGAGACCCTAAAGGTTTTGAAAACCTTTAGGGTCTTCCTAAAATTTGGGACGCACCCGGCGAGGAGGCGGGATTTGATGGGCGTATGGAGGGTAGAATTAATTCTGCCCTCCATAAACGGCTATTTTTAGTCACATTTAAAAAGTGCAAACATAGGGATAAGGCTATAGCGCTTCGCATCCCGTAGGGGATAACGCGGATCGCACAGATTTTTGCTTGTTTTTTAAAGATTTTTCCGCTCAATCCGTGCGATCCGCGTCCAATTTCTTTAGTTTTGTCAAAAGTGCAAAGGTAGTATCCCATGAAAGCTATTGTCCTGTGTGTTTAACAGGTACTTATCAGGTACAACAAGGGCGGTTGTGCGGGAATCCCAAAGCTTCGCTTTGGACTCCAGGGTCTAAGCTTCTGAAGTCGCCTTCTGCTGAATCGTCGCGGCCTGTTCTTCACGGGCAGCCAACATTTTGTTGAGGGCGCTCATATAGGCGCGGGCGCTGGCGACGATAATATCGGTGCTGGCGCCATGGCCGCTGTAGGTACGGGCAACCTGTGCGCCGGTCTGTAGATTGGTAATATAGCCCTCGCCGTTTTCCGGCTGGACCCGAATGGTGACCTCGCCGATGGCGTCAATCCCCTCGGTCACGGCCTGGACCACAAATTCGGTCAGGATATTGGGCGCCTGGACGATACGGTTAATGGCCTTGTAAACAGCATCCACCGGCCCGGTGCCAATGGCGGCGTCAACCACCTCGGTACCGTTCGGATCGGTCAGGCCGATGGTGGCAGTTGCGCTGAGGCGGTCTCCGCAGGAAACCTGCACAAAATTCAGCTTCCAAATTTCGCGGGGTTGGTAAAACTCGTCGGTGATAATGGCCTCAAGATCGGCATCGGTGACAACTTTCTTTTTATCGGCGATACGTTTGAAACGTTTAAAAGCCTGGTTGAGTTCTTCATCCGACAAGTCGCCATAGCCCATCTCGGCCAGGCGGGTACGGAAGGCATGGCGGCCGGAATGTTTACCCAACACCAGGGCGCTGGCGCTCAGACCCACTGTTTCAGGCCGCATAATTTCGTAAGTGGTATGGTGTTTGAGCATCCCATCCTGGTGGATGCCGGCTTCGTGGGCGAAGGCATTGGCCCCAACAATCGCCTTGTTGGGCTGAACCGGCATACCGGTGAAGGCACTGACCATCCGGCTGGCGCGCATAATTTGGGTGGTGTCAATATGAGTGACGTCGACCGGGAAATTCTGGGGGCGGGTATGGACAGCCATAACCACTTCTTCCAGGCTGGTGTTGCCGGCCCGCTCGCCAATGCCGTTAACTGTTACCTCGACCTGGCGCGCCCCATTCTGTACCCCGGCCAGGGTATTGGCCGTAGCCAAACCAAGATCGTTGTGGCAATGGGTTGACCAGGTTACTTTGTCCGCGCCCGGTGTCTTTTCGATGAGATATTTGATGAGCCAGCCAAATTCTTCGGGCGTGGTATAACCGACCGTATCGGGGATGTTGAGAGTGGTGGCTCCGGCTTTAATGGCTTCGCCCAAAACTACGGTCAAAAATTCGGGGTCACTACGACCGGCGTCTTCCGGCGAAAATTCGATGTCATCACACAGGCTTTTGGCATAAGTAACCGCTTGAATCACCTGTTCAATACACTGTTCACGGTCGATCTTTAGTTTGTACTTCAGGTGAATATCGCTGGTAGCGAGGAAGGTGTGAATGCGGTGGCGTGGCGCGATCTTAACCGCATCGTAAGCCCGTTCAATATCTACCTTATTAGCCCGGGCCAGGCCGGCGATAACCATCGGCCGGCCGTCTTTGCGCCCATCCGTCAACGGGCCGACTTCTTCGGCAATGCGGCGGACAGCTTCAAAGTCCCCGGGGGAGGCAATGGGGAAACCGGCCTCGCAAATATCGATGCCCAGCCGGGAGAGGTGGCGAGCAATTTCCAATTTTTCTTCAATGTTCAGGGTGGCCCCCGGCGATTGCTCTCCATCGCGCAGGGTTGTATCAAAGACAATCAGTCTATCTTTTTGTACAGGTACATCAGTTTCTTCAGCCATTTTATCCTCCTGGATTGGGTGGGAGGTTAGTGGCTGGAAACTGGCGGCCAGTCACCAACCCCCGGTCAGTATAATAATTTTAATTGGTTTGAAAACAAAATTCTCGTATTGAAATTACTAAGGTCACTAAGGTCAACAAGGCCATCACCCTGCACAGGCATCACCACCTTTCTTATCGTCAATTGGGGGCCAGGATTAGGAGCTTAGAGGATTTTTTATCCCCCAATCTCCTAATCCCGGCGAAAATTTTTCCAGACTGAACAACCTTAATCCGGCTAAAGCTTCAATACTGCCCCTTTGTCGGCGCTGGTGGCCATTTTGGCATAACGATCCAGCCAGCCGGTGAGTTTTTGCTTCTGGGGGGGCTGCCAGTGAGCGCGACGTTGGGCCAACTCTTCGTCCGACAGGTCTACCTTGAGTTGGCCGTTAGGAATATCAATTTCGATGATGTCGCCGGTTTCCAGCAGGGCAATAGCCCCGCCCTCGGCGGCTTCGGGCGAGATATGGCCGATGCAGGCTCCCCGGGTGCCGCCGGAAAAGCGTCCATCGGTGATGAGGGCCACGCTGCTTTCCAGCCCCATACCGGTGATGTTACTGGTGGGAGACAGCATCTCTTGCATGCCCGGCCCACCTTTGGGGCCTTCATAGCGGATAACTACCACCTCACCGGGTTTAACCTGACCACTGAGAATCCCGGCGTTGGCTTCGTCATGCGAGTTGTAGACGCGAGCCGGGCCGCGATGGGTCATCATTTCCGGCAGCACGCCCGCAGTTTTAACCACTGCGCCGTTGGGAGCCAGGTTACCAAACAGGACTGACAACCCGCCGGTTTCACTGTAAGGGTTTTGCAGGGTGCGGATGCAGTTGGTGTTTTTGCTGGCACAGCCGGCGATGTTTCCGCCCAGGGTTTTGCCGGTTACGGTTTTGGTGTCAAGATGCAGCGTGCCCGGTTTCTGGCTGAGTTCATACAAGATGGCGCTGATGCCGCCAGCCGCGTCCACATCCTCCATGTGGTAAGGCGCAGACGGGCTGACTTTACATAGGTTGGGAATTTTGGCCGATAGTTCGTTCAGCCGGTCAAGCGAATAATCCAGGCCCGCTTCCTGGGCAATAGCGATGGTGTGCAGCACGGTATTGGTGCTGCCGCCCATAGCCATATCCAGGGCAAAGGCGTTGTCTATCACTTCCTGGGTGACAATATCGCGCGGCTTCAAATCCCATTCGAGCAACTTCATAATTTGGGCCCCGGCCTGGCGCGCCAATTCTTCTCGTTCCGGTGTATCGGCCAGAATGGAGCCGTTTCCGGGCAGGGCCAGCCCCAACACTTCGGAGATGCTGTTCATAGAATTGGCGGTGAACAGGCCAGAGCAGGAGCCGCAGCCTGGGCAGCCGTAATCCTCAAGCATTTTCAGGCGTTCATCGGTAATGGTCCCGGCCTGATAAGCCCCCACACCTTGAAAAACAGAAATTAAATCAATCACCTCTCCATTGGGCATTTTCCCGGCCCGCATTGGTCCGCCGCTGACAAAGATGGTGGGGATGTTGAGCCGCACAGCGGCCATCAGCATACCGGGGATGATTTTGTCGCAGTTGGGGATACAAATCAGGGCATCAAAACAGTGGGCCGAAACCATCGTTTCAACCGAGTCGGCAATCAGTTCTCGGCTGGGCAGGGAGAAATTCATTCCGGCGTGGCCCATAGCAATGCCGTCATCTACGGCGATGGTATGAAACATAAAAGGCACACCACCGGCCTGCCGGACCGCCTGGCGCACGATTTCGCCAAATTTATTCAGATGGACATGACCGGGCACCACATCGGTGTAACTGTTGGCAATACCGATAAAGGGTTTGGTCATATCCGCATCGGTATAGCCGCTGGCTTTAAGCAGGCTGCGGCTGGGCGCTCTTTCGAATCCTTTTTTTACGATGTCGCTGCGCATAGATTTGTTTTCCTTCCAAAATAACTTATTCGTAGTAACGCCTAAAGTCGTCACTACGGGATATTTTTATCCAGGTTAATTTGAGCCTCTGCCGGTGATACCCTTGGTGGAGGCCGAAATTTCTTTGGCCGCCTCTTTGGGACGGAGAGCGCGGGTAGCTTTGCCGGCCTGCCACATTTCGGAATTGCGCATTTCCGCCAATTCCTGGCCTAACTTTTCCTGGTAATCGAGCGCGCCGCAAGCGGTGAGAACCCGTTCAGTTTCCACGCCGGAAGCAACCCGCTGATACAATTCTTTAAAAACAGGCATAACCGCCGCTTTGAATTTTGGTTTCCAGTCGAGCGCGCCGCGTTGGGCGGTAGCCGAGCAGTTTACATACATCCAGTCCATCCCATTCTCGCTAACCAGCTTGATGAGACTTTCCGTCAGTTCCTCAACCGTTTCATTGAACGCTTCACTGGGGGTATGTCCATGTTCGCGGAGGGTGTCATACTGGGCTTCCATAATGCCGGCCAGCGCCCCCATCAGCACACCCCGCTCGCCGGTTAAATCGCTATAGACTTCGTGCTGGAAGGTGGTTGGGAACAGATACCCTGAACCAATGGCAATGCCCAGGGCCAAGCAGCGATCTTTGGCCCGGCCGGTGGCATCCTGTTCTACGGCAAAGCTGGAGTTAATGCCCGCGCCGGAGAGGAAATTGCGGCGCAGAGATGTGCCGGAGCCTTTGGGCGCTACCATAATCACATCAACATTGTCCGGCGGAATAACCCCGGTCTGATCTTTGTACACAATGGAAAATCCGTGCGAGAAATAAACCGCATCACCCGGATTGAGGCACTTTGTTATCATCGGCCAGATTGCTTTTTGAGCGGCGTCGGAAACCAGCATCTGGATGATGGTGCCGCGTTGAGCCGCTTCTTCAATGTCGAACAGGTTTTTGCCCGGTTCCCAGCCATCGGCCACGGCCCGCGCATAATCGTTTTCAAACCGTTTTGACTGGCCAACGATAACATTAAAACCGTTGTCTTTCATATTCAACGACTGCGCCGGCCCCTGGACCCCGTAGCCAATTACGGCGATTGTTTCGCCCTGAAGAATCTCCCGCGCCTTTTCCAGTGAAAACTCTTCGCGGGTAATCACTTCTTCTTTCACTCCACCAAAATCAATAGTTGCCATAATATTAATTCTCCTTATTTATTGAAATTTGAATAAAACAACTAAGCTATTTAGCGTCCGTTTCTTTCAACGGCTGTTTTTTTTCCATTCCGCGGCACTACGGTCCCACGGGTCATTGCTATTTTGCCCGTGCGCATAATTTCCAGGACACCGAAAGGATGCAACACCTGGATAATGGATTCGATTTTTTCTGAATCGCCGGTAATTTCGATAATGAGCGTCTCCGTGCCCACGTCGACAATCCGCGCCCGGTACATTTCGGCCACATCCATCACCTGGCCACGCTGAGTGGCATCGGCCTTGATCTTGATCAGGGCAACTTCACGGATGACGCAGGGCTGGTCGGTCACATCCTGCACGTCAATCACGTTAATCAGCTTGAGCAGGTTCGCCCGGATGACGTTACGCCGTAGATTTTCATACTCATCGGTGACAATAGTCATGCGGCTCACGCCCGGCGTTTCACTATGACCAACGGCCAAACTTTCAATGTTGAAATTGCGGCGGCGAAACAGGCTGGCCACCCGGTTCAGCACACCAGGTTTATCTTCCACTAGAGCAACGAGGGTCTGTTTCATGATTTTTTCCTTTGTCCTTGATTTACTAACAGGGAGTAGGAAGTAGGGAGTAAGGAGTAAGGGTAAAAAATTCTCCCCTACTCCCTACTTCCTACTACCTACTCCCTACTTCCTACATTTCCATTTTTTCAAAACGTGGATGTGGCCGCCGGATCATTTCGTGCAAGTCGGCTCCGGCCGGCACCATCGGGTACACATTGTCAAAACGCTCGACGATAAACTCAATCAGCACCGGGCCCTGGTGAGCCTGAGCTTGCTGCATAGTTGGGATGATATCTTCCAGCTTTTCCACCCGGTAGCCTGGCATGCCATAAGCCTCAGCCAGCTTAACGTAATCGGGGCTGTAGATGGGCGTTTCTACATAGCGGCTCTCGTAGAACAATTGCTGCCACTGGCGCACCATACCCAGGTAACCATTGTTGATGATGCAGATGTTGATATTACAATTTTCCTGTACCGCCGTAGCCAACTCCATAATGGTCATCTGGATGCAACCATCGCCGGTAATCGTCCAGACTTCTCGATCTTTCATGTGGAAGCTGGCCCCAATAGCCGCCGGCAAGCTGTAGCCCATTGTGCCCAGGCCGCCGGAGGTGCTCAAGGTATAAGGGTTTTCGTGGGCATAGTATTGGCTTTCTAGCATCTGGTGCTGACCCACATCGCTGACGACAAAAGCTTTGCCGGCTGTACCTTCCCAGATTTTGCGGACGGCCTGCGAGGCCAGCAGGGTGGGCGTTTTGAATTGTAGAATATCCCGCTCATTGGCCTCTTCCTGCCAGTCTCGAATTTTGGCCCACCAGGCCGTCCGGTCCGGCCCGCTCTCCACGCCAGGATTAATTTGGCCCAACACGGTGCGTAAATCAGCATGAATTCCCACGTCAACTTTGACGTTTTTATTAATTTCGGAGGCATCAATTTCGATGTGAATTTTTTTGGCGTTGGGGGAGTAAGTTTTGAGGTTGCCGGTAACCCGGTCGTCGAAGCGCATACCGCAGGCGATGATTAGATCGGCTTCCTGAATGGCGTAGTTGCACCACGCGCCGCCGTGCATGCCCATCATCCCCAGGCTGAGGGGATGGCTGGCCGGGAACGCGCCGATGCCGAGCAAGGTAGTGGTCACGGGGATACTGCCTTTTTCGGCCAGTTCTTTTAATTCGCGCATCGCCCCCGCCAGCAAAACGCCGTGGCCGGCCAGAATGATGGGCTGCTTGGCGTTGTTGATAAGCTCTAAGGCGGTAGCAACATGCTCCTCGCTGGCCTGCGCCGGAGGATGATAACCGAGCAACTCAATGGGATCGTCGGGATACTCAAATTCAATCTTGGCGTTCTGAACATCCTTGCAAACGTCTACCAAAACCGGGCCGGGCCGCCCTGTCCGGGCAATATAAAAAGCCTCGCGGATAGAGTGAACCAAATCGTGAATGTCGGCAACCAGGTAGTTGTGTTTGGTGATGGGCAGGGTGATACCGGTAATATCTACCTCCTGGAAAGCGTCGCCGCCGATGGCGGTGGAAGCTACCTGGCCGGTGATACAGACAATTGGCGAGGAGTCCATCATAGCCGTAGCGATGCCGGTGACCATGTTGGTTGCACCGGGGCCGGAGGTAGCCATCGCGACGCCGACTTTGCCGCTGGCGCGAGCATAACCATCGGCGGCGTGCGTTGCCCCCTGTTCGTGGCGGGTGAGAACGTGATGGATGCGGTCCTGGTATTTATGCAGCGCATCGTAGGTGGGCAAGATGGCGCCGCCGGGATACCCGAAGACAACCTCGACGCCTTCCCGAAGCAAACATTCCCAGATGATTTCAGCGCCGGTTTTTAATTCTCCCATTGTTTTCTCCTTTGTAATTTAATAAAAACGCCTCCCGGTGTGGGAGGCGTTTGCTCACGATATTGTGCTGCGGTGGTTCTAAGTAGCACTTCCAACGTCAAACGCCCCCTTAGTGTTGCCAATAAGGAGGACGATAAGTACTACTACTACCACAAGACGATTCAACATGCTAATTGACGACCTTTACAAGCAGCTCAGTTTATGTTACGCTATAGTAACACAGGTACCAACATCTGTCAAGATTATTTGGAACGATTTTACCACCTCTCCTCAATCGGCGTCCACTTCAAGCCTTTTGGCCCGATATATTCGGCGCGAGGGCGAATGAGGCGGTTGTCTTCGTATTGGTGCATAATATGAGTAGCCCAACCGGCCACACGGCTGATGGCAAACATGGGGGTGAACATATCCATGTCCAGGCCGAGCATGTTCAGCAGCGGAGCCGAGTAGTAATCGACGTTGGGATAGAGTTTGCGCTCTTTGAAGTAGGGGTGCTGAGCGGCAATTTCCTCCAACTTGGCCGCGATGTCGAACCACTTGCGGTGTTCGGATTGGCCGGCCAGGGCTTCGACTCTAGCTCGCAGGTGCGGGGCGCGCGGGTCGAGAGTTTTATAAACCCGGTGGCCGATGCCAAAAATCCGCCTTTTGCTTTTTAAGCACCACTCAAACCACGGCTCCACGTTATCCACATTGCCAATCTCCTGGAATTGGGACATCGCTTCCTGAACGGCCCCGCCGTGGGCATGGCCCGCCAGGGTGCCAATGCCACTGACAATGGCCGAATACATTCCGGCCCAGGTGGAAGCCGTGACCCGGCAGGCAAAGGTAGAGGCGTTATAATCGTGTTCGGCCAACAAAACCAGGTACATATCCAGGGCATCTGCGGCTTCCTGGGTGGGTTCTTTACCGTTGAGCATCCACAGGAAGTTGGCGGCATGGTTCAAATCTTCACGGGGCGGGATGGCTTTTAAACCTCTGCGATAGCGGGCAAAAGTTGTCATAATAGTTGGCATTTTGGCCAGGATATCGTCGGCTTTGAGGATGCTGGTTTCTTTGTCAAAAGTCATCTTTTCCGGGTCGTACAGACCAATCTGCGACACGCCGGTGCGGCAAACCGACATCGGGCGGGCGCTGCGGGGTATTGATTGGAGCAGCTTGATATGATCGCCGCCCAGGGCGCGCCGAGAAACCAACCTTTCGTTCAAGATCTCCAGTTCTTCTTGACTGGGCAGCTTGGCGTACCACAGCAGGTAAACCACTTCCTCATAACTGGCATTAGGGGCCAGTTCATCGATATGATAGCCCCGGTAGATCAACTCACCCTTGTCACCGTCGATATAGCAAATATCCTGCTGACCAACAACGACATCCTCTAATCCAACTTTTATATCAGCCATATTAGTCTCCTCTGTAAATAGCAAACAGTAGTCAGTAGTCAGTAGTCAGAAAGTATTTTCACCCTTGGTGGTGTACCTTCAGGTTCGTGGACACTCCTCGAAAATGGGGTCAAGATATGTATTTCTGGGTGATATTTGTCACCTATATTACCGCTCCTCAAGCGGCACATAGTCCCGCTTTGCTGCCCCCAGGTAAATCTGGCGGGGGCGGGCAATTTTTTGCTCCGGGTCTTCGAGCATTTCGATCCACTGGGCCAGCCAACCCGAAGCTCGCGGAATAGCAAAGAGAAAGGGAAACATGTCCATTGGAAAACGCAGGGTATGATATATGATACCGCTGTAAAAATCAACATTTGGGTAGAGTTTGCGGGAAATGAAGTAATCGTCCTGCAGAGCAATCCGCTCCAATTCAAGGGCAATATCCAGGAGGGGATTGCTGCCGGTGACGGCAAAAACTTCGTCGGCGACCTTTTTGATGATGCTGGCGCGGGGGTCATAGTTTTTGTAAACCCGGTGACCAAAGCCCATCAACCGTACCTCACCTTTTTTGACCCGCTCGATATAAGCCGGCACATTCTTCACATCGCCGATGCTGTTCAACATCAACAACACGGCTTCGTTGGCCCCGCCATGCAGCGGGCCGTACAGGGCCGCCGCCGCCGCAGATAGAGCGCTATAAGGATCGGCCAAGCTAGAACCGACCGCCCGCATGACCGAAGTCGAGCAGTTCTGCTCATGATCGGCATGCAGGATGAACAAGACATCCATAGCCCGAGCCAAGGTGGGGTGGACTTCATACTCGCGCTGGTTCATATAATCCAGCATATACAGCAGATTAGCCGTGTAGCCAAGCGAACTATCGGGGTAGTTAAAAGGCCGGCCGATGCGGTGACGATACCCAAAAGCAGCAATCGTGGGTAATTTGCCGATAATCCGGTAGATTTGTTTCTCCCGAACCTGGGGATCACGCACATTTTTCGAATCGGGGTAAAGGGTGGACATGGCCGAAACAGTGCTAATCAAAATACCCATAGGGTGAGCATCATAACGGAAGGCCCGAATGAGCTGCACCATACTTTCGTGGATAAAGGTATGCCGCATGACGCGGTTTTCCCAATAGGTCAGTTGGTCTTTGGTGGGCAACTCGCCATACAAAATGAGATAGGCCACTTCCAGGAAGTTGCTCCGCTCGGCCAGTTGCTCGATGGGATAACCTCGATATTCCAGGATACCTTTGTCGCCATCAATATAGGTAATCCGGCTCTTGCAGGCGGCGGTGTTCATATAAGCCGGGTCGTAAGTCATCATCCCAAAATCACCAGGGTTGACTTTGATTTGGCGCAAATCAATAGCCCGGATGGTATCGTGCTCAATGGGAATTTCGTAGCTCTTCCCGGTGCGGTTATCAGTGATGGTCAAGGTCTCTTTACTCATAAGTTGCCCCTTTCTTTGAGTGGAATAAATGCAGCATTTTTATTCAAATCTATCAGGTCTCCAAGACCTGATAGATTTTTAGATAGACTCTTGGTCATTGGTCCCAGACCCTAACCTGGACGAGCCAGAACCAAAAAGGAACACGGAGTTTTCACAGAGATACACGGAGATACTCTAAAAATCCCTCTGTGAAACTCTGTGACTTCTCCGTGTCTCTCCGTGTAACAACTTCTTGCTCAATGTACAAGAATCTGACTCGTAAGGTGCCTACAGCTATCGGCGCGAGGGTAGCGAAAATTCGCTGCTAATATTTTAGCATAAAATAACCGAGCACCCAAGAGACCCCAGGGGGTTTGTGTAACACCCCTGGGGTCAGGTATGCCAACATCACGCCTGGGGTGGATGGACCTGGAGATACTGGGTCAACAGATCGGCCATTCGCCCGGCATCCGGCCCAAAAATATCGTAGGAATTCCACTTTTCATCATTCGACCCGGCCAGAAAAATGGCGGCCCCTTTGATGGGATCATCCTGCTGCAAATTTTGATCGTACCAGATGAGCTGATCCATGTACACTCCGGGCGGGTCGTTACGCAAGCCGTTGGCTAACCAGGTGGATACAAAATCTTGCCAGCCTTTGGCATCATCCGGGCCAGGCCGGGGTTTGATGAGTCCGTCGACCCCACACTCGGTAATCAGGCAGGGAATATCGCCAAAACCCAGCGGGATAAGCTGTTGGCGGTAAGCTTTGCGATAGCGGAGGGTGAGCCAGCCCTCATCCCCCTGATCGGGATCACCCTGGGGTTGTAGCGCGCCGGAGCGGAACTGCATCACCGGCGCGGAGTATTCGTGCAGCCCCAGATATCCCTTGTATTGGCGAATGGCTTCCAGGGCAGGCCGGAACTCCGGCCACAATTCCAGGGGCGGATGTCCGGCCGCAAAATTTCCAACCACCGAACGAATACCCTGTTCGCCCAGAAGGCGGGTTCGTTCCGCTTCAAAGTCGGCCAGGCGTTTCATTTTGTCCGGCGTGTCGGCGACCGGTTCGTTATAGGCTTCCCAGGCGTCAATGGCCTGCATGCGGCTTGGGTCAGTAGCTAAAGGCAGCAGCTTGCCCAGGAACTCCTGCACAAAGGGAGCCTGGTCGACATCCAGGTTATGCTGCCCCAAAAAGATACGTCCGACCACCAGAGTGGTTGGCGAAACCTCTTTGATCCTCTTGACAAAATTAGGGTCAATTTCCAGCGTTTTGACTAACGCCGGTCTGCCGATGGCGATAAGTTCCATCACCTGGGGGTCTGCCCAGGTCAAAAAGAGGCCCAGTTTGCTGGGCGGGCCGGGCGGGTAAGGGGTTGGCGTGGGGATTGGGGTCAAGGTAGGAGTAGTCTCGCCGGTCGGGGTCGAGACGGGGCTAACCGGCTCCCCTACACCGGTAGACGTGGCCGGGGGAAGGGTGTTGGTGGGTGTGTCTGACGGTGCGGCCAAGGGCGTAGCAGTAGCCGTAGGGGTGAAGGTAGGGAACGGGGTGGACGTATCAGCCGGCAGAGCCGTCGAAACCCCGGCCAGGCGGTCACGTCCAAAATTAGTCAAACGACAGGCCTGCAAAAAAGCCAACAGGCCAATGAAACCTGCACCTTTGACGAACTGTCTTCGATTCATACTCCTCTACAGAGTAGCCAGTAGTCAGTAGTCAGTAGTCAGAAAATAATCTGGCTACTGGCTACTGACTACTAACTACTGTCTTTAGATTTTGAAAGTCCACTTCCGGGGAGGAATCTTACCAGCAGGCGGGGAGGAAGCAAAATTTTCCCCCTGGTTTTGCTCGTGGGCGTAAACAGGACACCCCCGGAGTTTGAAAGGGCAAATATCGCAATGCAGGCCGGGCCTGGCCCTGACCTGGCTGCGGGCCAGGTCCTGGATCGGCTCGCGCAACTGGCTGAGGTTACGGCGATATTCCTCTTCGCTGAGTTCGATAGTGACGCTTTGGTCCAAGTGCAGCCACAACTCTTGCAGCCGAACCGGGCGTTTATGCGGATAGTTGGCGGCGACCAGGGCATGATAAATGGTCATGGCGTAATCCTCCCGCAATTCCTCGGCGGAAGGGAGCGGGCCAGGTTCGGTACGAAAGAGAATGGCCAGGATGCCGCCATCTGAGGTTCTATCCAGACGATCCGCCGTGCCGGTCAAAATAACGGGGATTCCGGCCAGGGAGAGGCGCAGCTCCAACGGCTCATTGCCGGCAATGAGCCGCCGCCAATCCTGGGCCAGGTGGTGATAGTAGCGTTCGATCATCTGGCGGGCCGCCGGTTCGGCCACTTGTTCCAGGCAGGGTTCAAGCGGCAGGCGGGCCGGTCCCCCGGCGGCATGCAACTGCTGAATGGTTTCACGCACCAGCTTATCCAGGGCGGACTGATCCGATTCTGCCGCCCCTACTGTCTGGCGGGCAAAGTGGTAATGCAAAGAACAGCGGGCCAGGATGCGCGCTTCGAATGGGGTTAGGGTGATGGGGCGTCTCAACATAAATAAACATTAGCACAAATGAGCTAGTCCGTCAAGAGGGAAACAGGTCAGTCCTGACAGGTTTCTACACTATTTTTTGATCGCCCCCGCTTTGGCCGGATCAAACATGGCCGGCCATTTGGTATAATCGGTATAGGTTGCTCCGCTTAAATCAGTGTTGCTCAGGTCGGCCTTGTTGAGATTGGCTCCGTTCAGATCGGCTCCCTTGAGATTAGCTCCGCTCAAGTTGGCTTCACTCAAACGAGCCTGGAAAAGATCAACCTGGCTGAGATCAGCGCCGCTCAAATTCGTCCCGCTCAAGCTGGCTTCCGTCAGAATAGCCTGATGCAGGTTGGCTTTAGTGAGGTTAGCCCTGCTCAGATTGATCTGGCGCAGATTGGCCTGGATCAAGTCAACCTCACTCAAATCAGCCCGAAACAGGCCCATATTGCCGAGATCTGCCCCATTGAGGTTCGGCCTTTCGCCCCGGTCGCGAGCAGCCTTAATGATTCGTTCAACGTCTTCGCGGGTTAATTTGCCCATCTATGACTCCTCTAGACCTGACAGGTTTCGGAAACCTGTCAGGTCTTATCAATTTCATAACAATCCACGATTTCCCCAAAGTAAAGGGTGTGATAATCTTTCTTGGGGTAGATGGCCTGGTGATACGCTTCAGCCAGGTAGGCGGGATTCAGGGCTGATTTATAGACAATTTTACATTCATAATGGAGGCCGGGGATGTCGATGATGGGCGTGGCAACTTTCTGGCCGGCTGCGATTTGAAGATGACAGGCCTTGAACTTATCGCAGTCACGCCCGGATTCGGTCCCACAGAAGGTAAGTTCCTGCTCCATACTACCCGGGGCCGGGATCGACACCGTAAAATCAGCCGCAGTTTCAATGAGGCTGAAGGTATGCCGGGTGAAACGTACGGCGACCATCATCATGGGTTTTTTCCAGATATACCCGATGGTGGCCCAACCAATGGTCATGGTGTTGAGGGCCTGGCCTGATTTTACGGTAAGAAATGCCCCAATGGAGATCTGGGTCATGGCCCGGTCGGCTACGGCCATATAGTCAACTCGTTTCATGTAAGCGTCCTTTCTATTTTTTATGATTTGGGTGTGTTTCAAATCGGTTGAAGGAGTGCAGAATTCATTCTGCTTCCTCTAAAAAGCGGAATAAATTCCGCACTCCAGAGGTATTTTCAACTCAAATGAAACACACCCTTATGATTTGGGGATAGACCCCAGGGGTTTTGGAAACCCCCAGGGTCTTATCTTGACCTTATCCATTCGTGACAACTTAAGCTAAAGGAAAATTTGTCAAATTCAGCGCCAGCAGT
>CAZUNT010000007.1:70908-72425 GCA_964622215.1 uncultured Caldilineaceae bacterium | reverse complement strand
CCGCCGAAAGATATTTTCGTTATCGGTGGCGTGCCATAGGCTCGTGAACACTCCTATGACTGATGTTATACCTAAAGCCCCCAGCAATCAATCACCTCCCTTCTCAAGTCGTTGGTTGGCCCATTGGCCCGGCGTGGTGATGCTGGTGGTCATTGTTCTGCTGTATCTATACACCCTGGATAACGGCCTGCGGCCCGATGAGCTAACCGGCGGCGACTTGATTACGCACCAGTACGCCCAGGTGGAAGGACGACCCGGTAATGCCCCCGGTTATCCTCTTTACACAATGGGCGGCTGGCTCTGGTTCCGGCTAGGGCGTACCCTGTTAGGTTGGGTACTCAACCCCATTCAGATTCTCTCGCTTTACTCCACCTTGTGGGGATTGGCTTCCCTGCTAATACTATACCTGATTTTGCTCCAAGTCACATCCCGGCAGCAACTTATCACCTTCCTGCTAACCGGCTTCTATGGTGTAACCTACTTTTTTTGGTATTACAGCGTTACCACCGAGCAGTACACCAGCGCCGTTTTCCAAACTCTCCTGGTCATTTGGCTGGCGTTCCGGTGGGATAAGCAGCCAAGTGATACCTTGCTGCTGGGGTTAGCGTTCCTCACCGGCACAATGTTAGCCAATATGGTGACCACCCTATTCATTCTGCCCCCCTTACTCTGGTTTATTCTGTCTCGCCAAGACCTGGCAGATACATGGCGCGGAAACCTGTCTGGTCTGCTCTCAAAGCCCCAACTTTTGTTCCGGGCTATCGGCTTGGCCTGCTTACCTTTGATGAGTTACGCCTATATCTTCGCCAGCGGCGCGCTGCACCCGGAGTGGCGCGGCGCCGGTAAGTGGGCTAATGCCTGGGTCTGGTTTGTGGATTTTCTGACTATTCAGCAGGGCCGCAATGAACTCACCCCCGGCCTGAATTGGCACAACTTTTTTACAGCCGAATTTCCGGCCTTAATGTGGCACGAGCTAACCTGGCCTGTCTTTCTGGGCGGATTTATCGGCCTGGCTTGCCTGGGCCAACGGCGAGCTATCTTTCTCTACAGCACTTTGCTGATTTATTTGATTTTCTGCTGGCTCTACCGCTTCGGCAACTGGTTTCAAGTCATCATTCCCGCTTACCCAATTTTTATCATCGGCTGCGCGGTGGGTCTCACCTGGGTGTCAGGTGTCAAGTGCCAGGCGCCAAGTGCCAGGCGCCAAGTGTCAGGCGCCAAATTTTACGCTTTACGCTTTACGTTTTACGTTTTATATGTCTTCCTGACCCTCTTACTCCTCTATCGTTTCACCACCAATCTTCCCCGCACCAATCAGCACAACCTCCCCACCGACACCGGCCTCGATCCCGGCTGGGCTATCCTGGCCGATAAACCACAGTCTCCCGCTGCCATCTCCGGCAACTTTGAGGAGCGAGTAGCTTTACAATATTTGAGCAGCATTTGGGGAGCAGTCTCAGACATTTACTTCCCTACTCCCGGTGATTTCACTCCACCTCCGAGGGGACAAGTTGACA